>CALFYQ010000279.1 GCA_937952085.1 uncultured Paracoccaceae bacterium
GGCTGGTTCCTCGGCAAATGCGGCTCGATCGCCGCCCACGCCTCGTCGGACAGCCAGAACAGCGCGCGCGACATCCGGAGCCTCCTTGCGAACGGGAGACTCCCAGAATCACAACCCGAAAGCCTGATCAATGACCTGATTGGGTTTGGACCCTAGGCTCCGCTCCACGCCACGGCACAAGCCAATCGTCGTGGCGGCCATGCGCCTGGATGATCTGGGCTCATTTCGGCCCCATTGCGCCGCACGGGATGCGCCACGACTCGCGCGTTTCTGTCCCCGGCGATAACGACCGTTTCCGTCCCATCCCGAAAACCGCCATCCGACGAAAATCCGACATGCTCGCGTCGCACAGGCTCGCTTGGCGAACACGCCCGCGCAGACATCTGCGCAGGCGCAATCCTACAGGAGGAAGCGAACCCGCCATCCGTCGGGCCCGCTACTCGTCACGTCACTTCGGCAGGACGCCCTCGATCCCTTCGACATAGAAGTTCATGCCGAGGAGGTCGCCGTCCGGCGCGGTTTCGCCGGCGGCGAGCCAGGGGGTGCCGTCCTGCTTGTTGATCGGCCCGGTGAAGGGGTGGATCTTGCCGAGGCTGATGCCGAGACGGGCGTATTCGGCCAGCGCCACCACTTCTTTCGGCAGGGCCGGGTTGTAGGGCGCGAAGGCGACCATGCCGGGCGCGATGCCGTCCCAGGTGTCCTTGCTCTCCCAGGTCCCGTCCAGCACCGCCTGGGTGCGGGCGATGTAGTAGGGGGCCCAGTTGTCCATGATCGCGGTCAGGTGCGCCTTCGGGCCGAACTTGGTCATGTCCGAGGCCTGGCCGAAGGCGAGCACGCCCTTCTCCTCGGCGATGGTGATCGGCGCCGCGGAATCGGTGTGCTGCATGATGACGTCGGCGCCCTGCTCGATCAGCGCCTTGGCGGCGTCCGCCTCCTTGCCCGGATCGAACCAGGTGTTCACCCAGACGACGCGGAACTGGACGTTCGGGTTGACCGACTTCGCCGCCAGATAGGCCGAGTTGATGCCGCGCACGACCTCGGGGATCGGGAACGACGCGATGTAGCCGATCACGTTCGACTTGGTCATCTTGCCGGCGATCAGGCCGATGACGTGCCGGCCCTCGTAGAATCGCGCGGAATAGGTCGAGACGTTTACATCGCGCTTGAAGCCGGTGGCGTGCTCGAACTTCACGTCGGGGAACTGCTTGGCCACCTTCAGCGTCGGATTCATGAAGCCGAAGGAGGTGGTGAAGATCAGCTTTTGGCCGGACTGCGCCATCTGCCGGATCACGCGCTCCGCGTCCGGGCCCTCGGCGACGTTCTCGACGAAGGTGGTCTCCACCTTGTCGCCGAAATGCTTCTCGACCGCCTGGCGGGCGAGATCGTGCTCGTGCGTCCAGCCGAAATCGCCGGTCGGGCCGACATAGACGAAGCCGATCTTCAGCGGCTCCTGCGCCTGTGCGGCGACGCCGAGCGCCGCCAGCGCCGCCCCCGCGGCCGCTCCCAGCGCCTTTCTCCAGAACGTCATGAGTCTCTCCTCTCTCCGATGGTCCGCCCCGGGCTCCCCCGGCCTCAGGACGCGGCGTGGAACGGGCGGCCGAGGCAGGCGGGCGCGTCAAGACGGGCCCGCGCGCGATCGGCCGAAATGATCGCAAGCACGATGATGGTGACGAGATAGGGCGCCATCGACAAGTACTGACTTTGGATCGCGACGCCGAGCGCCTGCAGGTTGAGCTGGACGATGGTGACGCCGCCGAAGAGATAGGCGCCGAGCAGCGCCCGCCACGGCCGCCAGGCGGCGAAGACGACGATGGCCAGCGCGATCCAGCCGCGCCCCGCCGTCATCCCCTCGACCCAGAGCGGCGTCTGCACGAGGGCGAGATAGGCGCCGCCGATCCCGGCCATGGCGCCGCCGAAGAGGATTGCGCCGACGCGGACCAGCCGCACCGGATAGCCGATGGCGTGCGCCGCATCGTGGTTCTCGCCGACCGCGCGGAGGACCAGCCCGGCCCGCGACCGGGTCAGGAACCGCCAGACCGCCACCGCCATCAGCAGCGAGAGATAGACGAGCGCGTCATGGCCGAAGAGGAGGGGGCCGATCACCGGAAGGTCGGTGAGGCCCGGAATGTCGAGCTTGCCGCCCACGTCCAGCGTCTTGCCGGCGTAGTCCTGCCCGGCCAGCGCGGCGACGCCGAGGCCGAAGAGCGTCAGCGCCAGCCCGGTCGCGACCTGGTTCGACATGAGATACTGGGTCATGAGCGCGAATAGCGCAGCCAGCGCCATGCCCGCCGCCGCCGCGGCGGCGACGCCGAGCGCGAGCGAGCCGGTGTTCAGCCCGGTGGCGAAGCCGCCGATCGCGCCGACGATCATCATCCCCTCGACGCCGAGATTGAGGACGCCGGACTTCTCGGTGATCAGCTCGCCGAGCGCCGCGAAGAGGAGCGGCGTCGCCGCGATGATGAGCGAAAGCGCCAGCTTCACCGGATCGAGCGCCGAGAGATCCATCACGCGGCCCTCCGCCAGCGCAGCCGGTAGTTCACCAGAACGTCGATCCCGAGGAGGAAGAAGAGCAGCATCCCCTGGAAGACGTTGATCGCCGCGGCCGGCAGGTTCATCGAGATCTGCGCCGTCTCGCCGCCGATATAGGTGAGCGCCATCACCGCCCCGGCCAGCAGCACGCCGAGCGGGTTCAGCCGGCCGAGGAAGGCGACGATGATGGCGGTGAAGCCATAGCCCTGCGGCAGCGCCGGCACGAGCTGCCCGACCGGTCCCGACGCCTCGAAGACGCCGGCGAGCCCGGCCAGCGCGCCGCCGAGGCCGAGGCAGGCGGCGACCAGCCCCGCCTCGGAGAAGCCGGCGAAGCGCGCGGCCCGCGGCGCCTGGCCGAAGAGCTTGATCCGGAAGCCGAACAGGTGCCGCTCCAGCAGCACATAGGCGGCGATCACCGCGCCGAGCGCCACCGCGGCGCCGATATGGGCGCGGCTGCCGGAGATCAGGATCGGCAGCGTGGCGCTGTCATGGAACATCCGGCTTTCGGGGAAGTTGAACCCGTCCGGGTCGCGGAGCGGGCCGCTCACCAGCGCCGACAGCAGCAGTTCCGCGACATAGACCAGCATCAGCGAGACGAGAATCTCGTTCGCGTTGAAGCGGATGCGGAGAATGGCCGGGATCATCGCCCAGGCCGCGCCGCCCGCCATGCCGGCGAAGCACATCAGCGGTAGGAGCCAGACGCCCGGAATCTCGTAGAAGGCCAGCGCCACGGCGCCGCCCACGAGCGCGCCCATGATGAACTGCCCCTCCGCGCCGATGTTCCAGACCCCGGCGCGGAAGCCGAGCGAAAGGCCGATCGCGATGAGGACGAGGGGCGTGCCCTTCACCAGAAGCTCGGTGCGCGAGAAGGGGTCGAGGAACGGCTGAACGAAGATCAGCCGCACCGCCTCCACCGGGTCCTTCCCGAGAAGCGCGAAGAGAAGGCCGCCGGCGACGATGGTGAGGATGACGGCGAAGACCGGCGTCAGCCAGAGCATCGCCTTCGAGGCCTCGCGGCGGCGCGTCAGCTCAAGCATGGAGAAGCCCGATCTCGACCGGCTCCGCCGCGGAGCCGCCGCCCATCAGGAGGCCGATCTGCTCCACCGTCACCTCCCGCGTCGGGATCGGGAAGGAGAGCCGGCCGCCGGCGATCACCGAGAGGAGGGTCGAGAGCTCCATCAGCTCGTCGAGGTCCTGGCTGATCACCATCACCGCGGCGCCGTTCTTCGCGAGATCGCGGATCGCGCCGCGGATCACCTCGGCCGCGCCGGCGTCGACGCCCCAGGTCGGCTGCGCGACGACGAAGACCTCGGGCTTCTGCTCGATCTCCCGCCCGACCACGTATTTCTGCAGGTTGCCGCCCGAGAGCGAGCGGGCGGCGTGGTCCAACCCCGCGGTCTTTACCCCGTAGCGGGAGACGACGCCCTCGGCGAAGCGCCGCGCCGCGCCGAAGCGGAGAAAGCCCTGCTTCGCCAGCCCGGCGCGGCGGCGCCCGGTGAGGATCGCGTTCTCGACGAGCGACATGTCGGGCGCGGCGGCGTGGCCGAGCCGCTCTTCCGGCGCGACCAGAAGGCCGCGGGCGCGGCGCTGGTCCGGCCCGAGATGGCCGATCGGCTGCGCGCCGATGCGGATCGCGCCGGAGGGCGCCCTGGTCTCGCCGGACATGACGGCGACGAGCTCGTCCTGCCCGTTCCCGGCGACGCCGGCGACGCCGAGAATGTCCCCCGCGCGAAGGGTGAAGCTGAGGTCCTTCAGCGCCACGCCGAAGGGCGGCGCGCCGGGGACCGAGAGCTTCTCGACCGAGAGTTTCGGCGCGCCGGGCTTCCAGTCCGCCACGGCCGGCGCCGCGAGGGCGCGACCGATCATCATCTCTGCGAGGCCGCGTGCCGTCTCCGCCCGCGGGTCGCAGCGCCCCGTCACCTTGCCGCCGCGGAGGATCGTCGCGCCGTCGCAGAGCGCGCGGATCTCCTCGAGCTTGTGCGAGATGTAGAGGATCGAGACGCCCTCGGCCGCGAGCTTTCGCAGCGTGCCGAACATCGTCTCGGCCTCCTGCGGCGTCAGCACCGAGGTCGGCTCGTCCATGATGAGGAGCTTCGGCGACTGGAGAAGGGCGCGGACGATCTCGATCCGCTGCCGCTCGCCGACCGAAAGCTGGCCGACATGGCGGCCGGGCTCGAGCGGCAGGCCGTAGGCCGCGCTCACCTCCCTGATCCGCCGTTCGAGCGCCCGCGCCGGCGGCGCGTCGTTCATGCCGAGGGATACGTTCTCGGCCACCGTCAGCGCCTCGAAGAGCGAGAAGTGCTGGAACACCATGCCGATTCCGGCGGCGCGCGCCTCGCCCGGCCGGCGGGGCGCGAAGGGCCTGCCCTCCAGCAGCATCTCGCCTTCGTCGGGCCGCTGCACGCCGTAGATCATCTTCACGAGGGTGGACTTGCCGGCCCCGTTCTCGCCCAGGAGCGCGTGGATCTCGCCGCGACCCACCGAGAAGCTGACGTCGTCATTGGCGACCACGCCCGGAAACGCCTTGCGGAGCCCCCGCGCCTCGAACAGCGCCGTCTTGCCCTCGGCCCCCCGCAAATTCCCCTCGATTCGTTTGCCCGCCGCGCCCCCATAGCGCGCATTCGGGCGCGGAGCGTCAAGCTGCGCCGCAGCAAAACCCGGCCGGGGCGCCCGATTTTCGGGCGCCGCCCTCAGGCGCGGGCGGACCCTGCCCGAAATCGCGGCGTCGGGCCGCGCGAATTGCGGGCGATCGCGATGGGGCGGGTCGCGCCATCGCTGTTCCGGCGAGGCCGCGCCCTCCCCATCCCTCCCGGGCCCGGGGGACCAGCCCGGGCCGCGCCCGCCCCTTCCCGCGGGCGGGCGCGGCCCTCCCCGTTCAGTTCCGGCGAGGCGACGGGCTGGACGCGCCCTGAAACTCACCCGCGCGCCGACGGACAAGGCGCTGGACGCGCCCCCGGCGCTTTGCTAAAGGCCGCCCCGTCCCGGTCCGGCGTAGCTCAGTGGTAGAGCATCCGACTGTTAATCGGACGGCCGTAGGTTCGAATCCTACCGCCGGAGCCAGGACGAACCCTTCCCCGCCATCTCGACCCGCGCCTCAGCCGGCGGCCTCAACCCTTCGTCAACCAATCGATTCTTGCCCGCCCGTGCGGGCTCGCGTAACCTCGCGGATGACGAGGGCCCGTCAGAGGCCCCGCACGAGGCACGAGCGATGGAATCCCCCGAGCGGTTCGCGAACCTGCCGGAATACGCCTTTCCGCGCCTTCGGGCGCTGATCGACCGTTTTCCGCCCGGCCCCCCCGGCTCCAACGAGGAGCCGGTGGCGATGTCCATCGGCGAGCCGCGGCACGCGCCGCCGCCCTTCCTCGCCGAGGCGCTGGCCCGGAATGTCCGCCTCTACGGCAAGTATCCGCCGAACGAGGGGCACCCCGATCTTCTCTCGGCCTGCGCCGACTGGGTAAAGCTCCGCTTCGGCGCCGCCGTGGACCCGGAGCGGGAGGTGTTTCCGCTCAACGGCACGCGGGAGGGGCTCTTCGCCGCCTGCGTCGCGCTTTCGCCGGAGCGGAAGAACGGCGGCCGGCCGCTCGTCCTCGTGCCGAACCCGTTCTACCAGTGCTACGCGGTCGCCGCGCTCACCTCGGGCGCGGACCCGGTCTATCTCAACGCCACGCCGGAAACCGGCAACCTGCCGGATTTCGCCGCGCTGCCGAAGGAGATGCTGGACCGCACCACGGTCGCCTATCTCTGCTCGCCGGCGAACCCGCAGGGCGCGGTGGCGGACAGGGCCTATTGGGTGAAGCTCCTTCGCCTCGCCGAGGCGCACGATTTCCGCGTCTTCGCCGACGAGTGCTATTCCGAGATCTACCGCGACGCGCCGCCGATCAGCGCGCTGGAGGCGCTGGCCGAATCCGGCGCCGACCCGGAGCGGCTGATGATCTTCCACTCGCTCTCGAAGCGGTCGAACCTGCCGGGCCTCCGGTCGGGCTTCGCCGCGGGCGGGCCGAAATCCATCGCCGCGATGCGGCGCCTGCGCGCCTATGCTGGCGCGCCGCTGCCGCTTCCGGCGCAGCTCGCCGCCGCCGAAATCTGGCGCGACGAGGCGCATGTGGAGGCGAACCGCGCGCTCTACCGCGAGAAATACGCGCTGGCGGACCGAGTGCTGGAAGGCGTGCCCGGCTATGCCCCGCCTGAGGCCGGCTTCTTCCTCTGGCTCGACATGGAGGATGGCGAGGCCGCCGCGCTCCGGCTCTGGAAGGAGCACGGGGTGCGGGCGCTGCCGGGCGCCTATCTCAGCCGGCCGGGGCTCGACGGGGTGGATCCGGGCAAGCGGTTCCTGAGGGTGGCGCTGGTGGACGAGCCGGCGCGGATCGAACGCGGGTTGAGGGCGATCCGGTCGGTGATGGAGGGGTGAGGGCATGGCGAAGAGCTGGACCGACCGGGATCGCGCGCCGCTGCTGCCGCCCGCCGCGCAGGCCTTCCTGAAGCGGCGCGGGGCGGAGCTTCTCGGCGCCTTCCTCTTCGCGCTCGGCGCGGCGATGGCCCTCGCCCTCGCCACCCATCACGCGGAGGATCCGAGCTGGTTCAACGCCACCTCCGCCGCGCCGCGGAACGCGCTCGGCGGCGCCGGCGCCTTCCTCGCCGACCCGCTCCTCCAGACGCTCGGCCTCGCCGCCTGGGGCCTGCCGCTGGCGGCCTGCGTCTGGGGCTGCCGGCTCCTCGTCCATGCCGGAGACGCGCGGGTCTGGTCCCGCACCATCCTCATTCCGCCGGCGCTCCTCGTCGGCGCCGCCTTCGCCTCGGCCCATGCGCCGCATGAGGGCTGGCAGTTCGCGCCCGGGCTCGGCGGGCTGATCGGCGACGGCGCCCTCGCCATGCTCCTGGCCGCCCTGCCCGGCGCCGCGGCGACGATCGTGAAGCCCGCGACGCTCCTCCTTCTCGCCGCGCTCCTGCCGCTCGCCGGCTTCGCCCTCGGGGTGGACTGGGCGGAGGCCCGCACGGCCTTCCGCTTCCTCGTCCGCGCCAGCATCGAGGCGCTGATCGTTCTCGTCGCCCTCGCCGTCCGGGTCGGCGGTCGCGGCGCGGCGGCGGCGCGCGAGGCGCTGGCGAAGCCGCGCTCCGAAACCCATGCGCCCCCCCCCGTGGTCGGCCGCCGCCGGCGCGAGCCGGACCTTTCCGAGCCCTCCGTCGACCCCGAGGAGGACTCGCCGGCCGGCCTCGTCGCCGCGCTCCGCCGCGCCGGCCCGCCGCTCGACGGCGCGACCCGCGGCGCCGAGCCGGAGATCGAGCCCGCCATCGCGCCGGAGCCGGCCGCCGTCACCCGGCAGGTCAAGGCGCCGAAACCCTCCCGCCGCGCCGAATCCGAGGCGCAGCCGACCTTCGCCTTCGACGAGGCGGCGGACGACGCGGACTATACCCGCCCGGCGCTCTCGCTCCTCCAGAACGCCTCGAAGATCGTCAAGCAGCGGGAGAGCGACGCCGCGCTCCAGGAAAACGCCCGGATGCTGGAAAGCGTGCTGGACGATTACGGCGTCCGCGGCGAGATCGGCGCGATCCGGCCCGGCCCGGTGGTGACGCTCTACGAGCTCGAACCCGCGCCCGGCCTCAAGGCCTCCCGCGTCATCGGCCTCGCCGACGATATCGCCCGCTCGATGTCGGCGCTCGCCGCCCGCGTCTCCACCGTGCCCGGGCGGAACGTGATCGGCATCGAACTGCCGAACGCCAACCGTGAGATGGTGCTGCTCCGCGAGATGCTGGCCTCCTCGGTCTACGAGGACGCCGCCTTCCGCCTGGCCCTCGCGCTCGGCAAGGACATCGGCGGCGAGCCGGTGGTGGCGAACCTCGCCAAGATGCCCCACCTCCTCGTCGCGGGCACCACCGGCTCGGGCAAGTCCGTCGCCATCAACACGATGATCCTCTC
>CALFYQ010000280.1 GCA_937952085.1 uncultured Paracoccaceae bacterium
CAAGGCGCTCGACGCGGTCGGCGGCTTCAAGTTCCGCAACGCCGGCCAGGTCTGCATCTCGCCGACGCGGTTCTTCGTGCAGGAGAAGAGCTACGGCAAGTTCGTCGAGGGCTTCGCCGAGCGGGCGAAGGCGCTGAAGGTCGGCGACGGGCTCGAGCCGGGCGTCCAGATGGGCCCGCTGATCGCCGAGCGCCGCGTGCCGGTGATGGAGCGCTTCGTGCAAGACGCGAAGGACCACGGCGCCCGCGTCGTCGCCGGCGGCGAGCGGATCGGCAACAAGGGCGTCTTCTACGCCCCGACGGTCATCGCCGACGTGCCTGACGACGCCGCGATCATGTCGGAGGAACCCTTCGGCCCGCTCGCCCCGGTCACCCCGTTCAAGGGCATCGACGATGTGCTGGAGCGGGCGAACTCGCTGCCCTTCGGCCTCGCCTCCTATGTCTACACGTCGAGCGGCAAGACCGGGAAGACGATGGCCGAGAAGCTCGACGCCGGCATGGTCGGCGTCAACTCGGTGATGGTCTCCACCGTCGAGACCCCGTTCGGCGGCGTCGACGAGAGCGGCTACGGCTCGGAAGGCGGCATCGAGGGGCTCGAAGCCTATCAGCGCGTGAAATACGTCTCCGAGATCCTCGGCTGACGCGAGACGCCCCGCCGCCTGTTCGGGCGGCGGGGCTGCGGCGGCCGGCCATGCGTTGCCGGCGCCGGCTCAGATGCCCCAGTAATAGGGCACGCCGTAGTGCTTGTGGGTCCGCTCCTCCCAGCGGCGGTCCCGGTCCCAGCTCTCGACGCGCTCGGGCGCGCCTTCGAGCTGCTCGCGGGTGACGCCGCAGACATAGCCGTCCTTCTCGAGATCGTATTTGAGCGAGCCCCAGGGAATCGGGTGATGGTCCTCGCCCATGCCGAGGAAGCCGCCGAAGCCGATCACCGCATAGGCGACCTTGCCAGAGACCTTCTCGATGACGAGGTGGTCGATGTCGCCGATATGCTCGCCATTGTAGTTGTAGACGTCCGTCCCGTTCACATCGACGGACGAGATGAGGGGATTCGTGACGCTGGTCATGACGGGTCTCCTTTGTTTCCGCCCGCCAGAGAAACGTTGGCCATGTTCGGCCGGTTCCGCCGCGCGGCCGGGCGCCGGCGGAAATAAAGTCGGGAACCAAAGGGCTTCCCGGCTGTTGGGCGCCGTCGCCCGCGCGGCTCAGTGCCCGAAAATCAGCGCCGGCAGGCGGCGGATCGGGTCGGCGCTGCGGCGGGCGCGGGCGAGGACCCAGGCGCCCTGGAGCCCGAGAAGGAACAACTCCGCCGTCGCCTCCGGCTCCGGGCAGCCGCGCTTCGCCAGCCAGACCGCCGAGCGGCGCGACCAACTCTCGTAGATCGCGGCGGCCCGCCCCGCCCGCGCCGGGTCGTCGCCGCCTTCGAGGAGGATGCCGGAGACCGGGCAGCCCTCCGCCGCATCCGACCGCTCGAAAAGCCGCGCGAGCTTCTCGGTGAGCCGCGAGACGCCCTCCCGCCATCCGGGCGCCGGCGCGAAGCTGCGGTCGATGAGGCCCGCCATCGCCTCCGAGGCCCAGTCCGCCGCCGCCAGCGCGAGGTCCGTCTTGCCGTTCGGGAAGTGGTGGTAGAGCGAGCCCTTCGGCGCCTCCGCCTCGGCGAGGATCTCGGCGAGCCCGGCGCCGTGGAAGCCCTTGCGCCGGAAGGCGCGGGCCGCGGCCACGATCAGCCGCTCGCGCGTCGGCGCTTTCGCCTCGAAGGATTCCGTCATCGCTGACCCCACGTCATGGCTAGACCGTTCGGTCCAGTTCGGGCAATAGACCACTCGGTCTAATCATGGAGCCGCGTCCGATGCAACACGCCGCCATCGAGGCCGAAGAGATCGCGATCGATGCCGAAGGCGCCCGGCTCAGCGGCCGGCTCCACCGCCCGTCGGGCGAGGGCCGGGCGATCTGGGTGATCCACGGCGCGACCGGCGTCCCGCAGGGCTATTACCAGCCCTTCGCCCGCTGGCTCGCCGCCGAGCACGACGCCTTCGTCGTCACCTATGACTACCGGGATTTCGGCGCCTCCGCCTCGGGCGCGCTGAAGCGCTCCGCCGCGACGATGGCCGACTGGGGCGTGCGCGACCAGGACGCCGCGCTCGAAGCGGCGCTTCGGGCGGCGCCGGGCCGGCCGCTCCGCGTGCTCGGCCATTCGCTCGGCGGCTTCATGACGCCCTTCCACCGGAACGCCGGCGCGGTCGAGCGGCTCGTCGCGGTGGCGAGCGGGAGGGTCCACTGGTCCGACCATCCGCCGAGCTACATGGCGCAGATCGTCGCCTTCTGGTGGCTGGTCGGCCCGGCGGCGACGGCCGCGATGGGCTATCTTCCCGGCAGGCGCATCGGCCTCGGCGCGGACCTTCCCGCCGGCGTCTACTGGCAATGGCGGCGCTGGTGCACGACGCGGGGGTTCTTCGCCGGCGATGCGAGCCTGCCGGAAGCCTCGCCCGAGGCGTTCCGCGGCGATCTTCGCCTCGTCGCGCTCGCCGATGACGTGACGATCCCGCCGCCCGTGGTCCACCGCCTCGCCGAGGCCTACCCGGCGGCGCGCAATGTGGAGCGCCGCGTCCTCGCGCCGGCCGATCACGGGCTCGGGGCGGTCGGCCATCTCGGCGCCTTCGCGGCGCGGAACGCGGCGATCTGGCCGGCGCTGATCGGCTGAGCCGGGTTCGTCAGGTGCCGGAGGCGACCCGCTGGAGCGCCAGCGTGGCGAGGAACCCGGCGCCGGCGAGGAGCGCCAGCCCTGTATGCCCTGCGGCGGCGACGAGCGCCGCGTCATAGAGGCAGATGCCCGCGATCATCGTCACCACCGCCTTCGGCACATCGCCCTTCGCGCGGCGGAAAAGCCGGCGCAGCGCCCAGGCCGCCACCGCCGCGAGCGCCAGCGCGAAGCCGAGCGCCACCGGCTCCGAACGCCCGACCCAGAGCGCGTAAAGCACCGGCAGCGCCAGCACGGCGAGCGGCCAGGCGGCGCCGATCCGGTCATAGGCTTCCTGCTTCGCCGCATAGGTGAGCCCGACGATCCAGGCGAAAAGGCCGAGCGCCCCCCAGAGCGCCGGGCCGGCGAAGGCGCCGACGGCGAGCGCGGCGAGCGCGTAGGAGAGAAACCGCGTCGCCCCCATGATGACCGGGCTGAGCGCCGTCCGCTTGTGCAGCCAGTCGTAGAGCACCACCGCGAAGGCGAGCGCAACCGAGACGCCGAAGGCAGGCGGCCCGAGCGTCAGCGCGAGAACGATCCCGAGCGCCAGAAGCACGGCGCCGCCGGCGAAGACCGTGGCGCGGCCGATCTCGCCCTGCGGGATCGGCCGGCTCGCCCGCACCCGCGCGTCATGCTCGGCGTCGAAGGCGTCGTTGAGCCACATGCCGCCCTCGTAGAAGGCGGTGAGCGAGAGCGCGGCGAAGATCACCACGGCAAGGCCCGGCCCCTCCGCCCCGGCGGCGAGCACCGCGCCTGCCAGCGCGTTGGTCCAGACCGTGGGGATGTTGGAGACGCGGCCGAGCCGGAGAACCGTTCCGAAGGTCATGCAAGGCGGCCCTTCACCCATTCCAGCTCACGGATCACCGCCGCCTCCACCGACCCGGCGGCGAGCCCCTCGGGCAGCACGCCCCAAGTATAGGTCTCGACTTCGAGATGCGGCGAGATCGGCGCAGCCCGATGGAGCGCGAGGATCTCCGCGAGAAAGGCCTGCGTGGTGCCGAATTCGGGCAGGCGTTCGAGAAAGACCGGCACGTGGAAATGCACCCGCCATTCCCGCCCGTCGACCGCCCCGCCCTCGCCGAGCGCCGGACCGAGATCGGGGAACCGGCGGAGGCCCTCCGGCCCCTTCTCGACAAGCTGGTGAAGATAGGTCGGCTCGTCGAACCGCTTCAGCGCCGCCCGCGCCGCGGGCGAGCCCGTGGGGATGCGGAGCGCCGAGGATAGCTGGAGCTTGTGGACCGGCACGCCGGCCTCGCGGAGCGCGGCGATGCTCCCCGCCGCATCCTCGAACTCCACCGCCGCGTGGCAGACGTCGTAGCAGAGGCCGAGATGGCGCGGCAGCGCGGCGGCCGCCTCGGCGGCGGAGATCCCGGCCAGCGCCGCGAGGCGAAGCGCGGCGGCCGGCGCGAAGAGCCAGTCGCGGAAATAGGCGACCGTCTCCTCGATCGTCTCGAGAAAGCAGAAGGGCTCGGGCTCGATCGCCAGCGCGACGCGGCGGCCCGTCTCCGCCTCGATCCGCCGGAACCCGGCGACGGCGCGGAGATACATGTCCGTCATCGCCGCCTCGGCCCCGCCGCCGTTCGGCTTGAAGGCGCCCGGCACGGTCGAGAGGCTGATGAAGGCCCCTTCCTCGTTCACCTCGGCGAGAAGCCGGGCGAGCGCCAGCGTGTAGTCGAGCCGCGCTTCGGCCCGCCAGTCCGGCAAATAGACCTCCTCCTTCACCCGCGCGCCGTGGAACGGGCCATAGGGAAAGCCGTTCATCGTGCGCGCGAGGAAACCCTCGCCTTCGAGGATCTTCTTCAGCTCCGCCCGCGGCCCCTCCGCCTCCAGCTCCGCCATCGCGGCGTGTGAGACGCGAAGGCCGACGACGAAGGGCGCATCCGGCGAAAGCGCCGCCTTCACCGCGCGGACCGGCCCGAGCAGCGCCGCGCGCGCCTCGGCCCAGCTCTGCGTCGGGTGGATGTTGAGGCAATAGGTGAGCGCGCCGCGCCCGCCCGGCAGGATCATCGGGCCCCGCCTTCACGCTTCCCGCCTTCGCGCTTCCCGCCTTCCCGCGCCTTCAGCCAGCCCATCGCCTCGGCGACGAGATCGGACCGCATCTCGCCGACCTCGACCCCGGTCCCGAGCCCGGAAAGGAGCGTGACGCAGAGCGCGCCGCCGAGATGCTCGCGGAACTCCTCGAGGCCGCGGAGGATGAGCGACTCGCCCGCCGCGCTCCGGGCTTCGAGCGCCGGGTGCCAGATGCGGAAGCCGAGATGCTCGAGGAGCGCGACCACCCGCTCCTCCTCGCCCGCCGGCAGGAGCCCGGCCAGCGCCGAATAGCGCGCGTCGAGCGCGATGCCGACGGCCACCGCCTCGCCATGGCGGACATGGTGCCGCGTCAGCGCCTCGAGCTTGTGGGCGGACCAGTGGCCGAAATCGAGCGGCCGGGCCGAGCCGGTCTCGAACGGGTCCCCGCCCTGGCCGATCTGCCTGAGGTGAAGCTCCGCGCAGCGGCGGATCATCCAGCGCTCCGCGGCCTCGTCGAAGGTGGCGAGGGCGGAGGCGTGCGCCTCCAGCCAGCGGAAGAAGTCCGGGTCGCGGATGAGCGCCACCTTCACCGCCTCGGCGATGCCGGCGATCCGCTCGCGCGCCGGCAGGGCGCGGATGAAGTCGTAATCGTTAAGGACGGCCCAGGGCGGCGCGAAGGTCCCGCAATAGTTCTTCACGCCCTTGAGGTTCACCGCGTTCTTCACGCCGACGCCGCTGTCGTTCTGGGCGAGCGTGGTGGTCGGAACGCGGATCAGCCGGACGCCGCGATGCGCGGTGGCCGCGGCGAGGCCGACCGCGTCCAGCATCGCGCCGCCGCCGATCGCGACGACATAGGAATGCCGGTCGATCCGAAGCTCGTGAATCCGGTCCTGCAACCGTTCGAGATGGGTGAGCTCGGTCTTGATCCGCTCGCCGCCGGCGACGATCTCCGGCGGCGCGGCGAGGGCCATCCGGTCGGAATGCGCCGCGGCGTAGGCCTCGATCCCGGCGAGAAGGCCGGGCCGGGCCGCGGCCGGCCCCTCGTCGACGAAGACGAGGCAGCGGTGGCGCTTCTCCGGCTCCCGCGCGGCGAGCGCCTCGATGAGCGCCGGGTTCGCCGGGTCGAACAGGCCCGTCGTGAAGACGACCGGATACTCGTAGCGGACCGCGAAGCTCTGCCGGACGGTTTCCGTCGGCGGCGCCCCGACGGGGACATCGATCCCCTGGCTGGCCATCTGGCGTCTCCCCTGCATCCGCGGCTTGTCCCCGCCGTCGGTTCGGTTCTAGATCATAGCGCGCACGGCGCGAGACGGGCAAACGAGACGCCGGCGCGAAGGGAGATTTCCATGCGCGTCCTGAATGGCGTCATCTGCGTCGTCCTCATCCTCTTCGTCCTCGTCCAGTACAACGACCCCGACCCGCTGATCTGGGGCTCGGTCTACGGGCTCGCGGCGCTCTGGTGCGGCCTCGCCGCCTTCGCGCCCCGCGCCTATGAGACCGCGCTGACGCGGCTCCTCGTCGCCCTCAGCTTCCTCGCATCGCTGGTCGGCGTCTGGTTCTGGTGGCCGGACACGCCGCACTGGTGGATGGAGGAGGTCTGGTGGAACGTCGAGACGGCGCGCGAAGGCATGGGGGCGATGATCGTCGCCGGCGCCACGCTCATCGCCACCCTCGCCGCGCTCCGTATCGGCCGCGCCTGAGCCTCGCGCCCGGTCAGGGCGCGAAATGCGGGGAGAGGATGTAGGTCACAACCTGCATCCGCTCCTCGTCGGTGTACTGCTCCTTCCAGGCGGGCATCTTGCGGAAGCCGTCCGTCACCCGGCGATAGACGAAGTCCGGCTTGTAGCGGCGCGGCTGCAGCTTCGGAGCCTTGCCGGGATAGGCCTTCGAGCCATGGCAATGGGTGCACTGGTGATCCCAGATCTCCTTGCCCGCGGCGACATTCTCCTCCGAGGCGAGGTACGCCTCGGTGAAGGGATGCGGCGGCTCCGACTTCTGCTTTTGCTGGGCGGCGGCTGCGCCGGAGATGGCGAGGGCCGCCGCGAGGGCGATGCCGGCTGCGATTTTCATGCGGTTCAACTCCGTGGTCGCCGGCGAGGGCCGGCAGGCGGCGCGACGGGCGCGGCGGTCAGGCGAAGGGGCCCCGCGCGAACGCGGAGCCCCCGGTTTCCGTCAGCGAAGGCTCACTCGGCCGGGACGATCTTGTAGATCGTGTCCATCGAGCCGACCGGGCCCGTCGTCACCGAAGTGAGCGCATAGACCTCGCCGGCATTGTCCTGGCCGAAGGCGAGCATGTAGGGCAGCGGGCCGTCATGGCCGACGACCTCCGCCATCTTCCGGTCGTAGCCGCCCGAACCGTTCGGAACGCCGACCATGATCTGGCCGTCCATCGCCGCGAAGCTCTTGGACCAGTCGCCGTAGATATACGCGCCGTCCCAGGCCTTGTGCGCGCCGCGATAGACATAGCCGCCGGTGACGGAGATGCCGTCGCACCCTTCAGGCTTCGCGGTGCAGTTGTTGTAGTGCATGATCGGCATCTCGAGGCCGCTCATGTCGCAGCTCGCCGGGTGATTGTCCGGGGCGAGATAGTCGAAGCACCTGTCGGCCTCCATCCGCCGCCAGCCATAGTTGCCGCCAGCCTTGATGATGTCGACTTCTTCATAGGAGTTCTGCTGCACGTCGGCGCAGAAGAGCTGGTTCGAGCCGCCCTTGTCGAAGCTGCAGCGCCAGGGGTTGCGGAGGCCGTAGGCGTAGATCCGCGGATCCGCGTCCTCGTTGCTGACGAACGGGTTGTCGGCCGGCGCCTCGCCCGTCTCCGGGTCGATCCGGAGGATCTTGCCGAGCGGCGTGGTCAGGTCCTGGCCGTTGCCCTCGACCGGATTGTGGCCGATGCCCCAGTCGTTCGCATAGCCGCCGTCGCCGAGCGAGACATAAAGCATCCCGTCCGGCCCGAAGCCGATCCAGTGACCGTTGTGGTTGAACTGCGGCCACGGCGTCGACGAGAGGATCCGCTCAGACTTCCGGTCCGCACGGTTCGGATCGTCCCCCGAGACGGTGAACTCCGAGACGATGTTGTTGTGATCGTACCAGAGCATCTGGCCGAGGTCGCCCTGGAAGTCGAGATGGCCCGAATAGGCCACGTAGAACTTCCCATTGTTGGCGAAATCCGGGTGCAACGCGAAGCCGAGCAGGCCGCGCTCGTCGAAATCCGGGTGCCGATCGACGATCAGCGAACGGATATCGAGGAACGGCGTGGGGTTGAGCTGACCGTTCTCGACGATCATCACCCGGCCCCACTGCTCGATCACGAAGATCCGCCCGTCGGCCGCCTGCGCCATCGCGAGCGGCGCGTTGAGCCCGGTTGCGACCGGTTCGAGCTTCACCTTGACCTTGTCTGCGGCGAGCGCGCCGCCGGCGATGAAGCCGGCGGCAAGCACCGCCAGGGGTGCGTGCAGTTTCATGGCTGACGTCTCCTCCGTGTGGGCCCGACATGCCCGGCAGGCGACCTCGTAGCGGGTCCGCTCCACCGGCAGGCGCTGCGGAGTAAACAATTGTCGCAGGACCTGCGTCAATACGCCCCGGGCCCCGGAGTCCGAAAAAACCGAGTCAGTTCCGCAACATGGCGAAGCGCGTCGGCCGCTCCAGCGCGCCGATCGCCGGCTGGATCTCCCGCAGCAGCTTGATCAGCATGGCGTCGGCGAAGGCCTCGAAGCTGGCGGCCACGACGATGAAGGAATCCGGCCCGGTGATGACCCGCCGGGCGTAGTAGTCGTCGAGGCTCGAATCGTCGGCGAGGATCGGCAATCCGTTCACCGTCACCTCCCGCGCATCGGCGAGGCGCGTGGCCTCCGGCAGCATCGCGCCTTCGCCGTAGATGAGCCGCGTCTCCGCCCCGTCGCCCGACACGTCGATCACCCGGCGCGTCCCGACGAACGCGTTGGCGTCGATCGACCGGACGCCCTCGACCAGCGCGGCGCCGATGCCCGTGCCGGAGCGGCCGAGGAAGGCGCCCCGCCGCGGGATCATCGCCTCGACCCGATCCGCGAAGTCGCGCGCCGCCGCGGGCCCGTCGAGCATCACCCAGGGCCCGTGCGCCTTGCGCGAGGTGGCGTCGGACCAGAGCATCAGCGAGACCGCGATCCGCCCTTCCGGCCCCGCCGCGACCGCCGATTGCACGCGCGGGTCGCGGAAGGCGTCGGCGATGCCGGTCATCTGGAGGACGAATTCGTCGTCGCTGACCGAACCGGAGGCGTCCACCGCGAGCAGAAGCTCGAGATCGACCATCTGTTCCGCCTGCGCCGCCCCTCCGAAGAGGAGGAAACACGCCATGGCCCGTGCGATTCGCCCCATGTCCGGACTCCTTTCGCTGCGTTGCAACATAGCATATGGCGATTGCGAAAAGATTGACGGGCATTCCGCGAAAATCCGAAGCGCGCGCCGCCCGGCGCCGCGAAAACCGGCGCCCTCGCGGCCGAACGCCTCTCAGCGCGCCGCGACGATGTCGCCGGAATTGGCCGCTTTGGGCAGATCGCGGAGGGCATTCGCCATCTCGCCGGCGTCGAGCCAGCCGGTCGCCCAGCGGTGGCTCTCGCCGAGCGTGAGGCGGAAGCGGCCATAGCCGAGCGCGGCGGCGCGGGCGAGCGCCTCCAGCCCCGGCGCCCGAGCCATCGTGACGATTTCGAAGGAAAGCCGGGGGGGCGGCGCGGAAAGCCCGGCCAACACCTCCGCCTCGTAGCCCTCGACGTCGATCTTGACGAAATCCGGCATGCCGTGGGTCGCGACGAGCGCGTCGAGCGTCGTGACGGCGACCTCCTCCGCCGCATCCCAGACCTGGCCCTCCCAGCCGGCCGCGCCCGCCGCCGCGTCGGCGAAGCCCTCGGAAAGCGTGGAGACGGTGGGGTTCGCGGTGTTGACGCGAAGCCGCGCCGCGCCGGTCGCCGGGCCGGCGCAGGCGCGGATCAGCGTCACCCCCTTGTCCCGCCCGTGCATCAGGCGGAGCGCGCGGTGCATCACCCGCTGCGGCTCCAGCGCCACCACCCGCGCTCCGAGTTCGCGAAAGGCCCGCACCCGGTCCCCCGCATGGGCGCCCACGTCGAAGACGAGCCGCGCGCCCGGCGCGACTTCAGGCAGGAAGGCGACGAGGCTCCGGTGATGCGCCTCGTCGCGGTAGATCCTGAGCGAGCGCCGGAGCCCGGCGAGGGCGGGGCTCATGGCTCCCGCTCCGGATAGCGGACGGCGACGAGGTGGAGCCCGTCCGGCGGCGCCACCGGCCCGCAGGCGGCGCGGCTCCGCGCTTCGAGCGCCCGGGTCACGTCCTCCGGGCTCCAGGCCCCGGCGCCGACCCGCTCCAGAGTGCCGACGAAGCTCCGCACCTGGGAATGGAGGAAGGATCGGGCGCGGGCGCGGATCAGCACCGCCTCCCCCTCGCGCGTCACGGAAAGCTCGTCGAGCGTCTTCACCGGGCTCTTCGCCTGGCAGAGCGCGGCGCGGAAGGTGGTGAAGTCGCGCCGCCCGATCAGCCGGGCTGCGCCCTCCGCCATCGCCGCCGCGTCGAGCGGGTGGCGCACCTGCCAGGCCTGGCCGCGGCCGAGCGCCAGAGGCGCGCGGCGGTTGACGATCCGGTAGAGATATTCCCGCTCGATCGCGTCGAACCGGGCGTGGAAATCGTCGGCGACGCGTTCCGCGGCGAGAACGGCGACCGGCGCGGGGCGGAGCCAGTGGTTGAGCGCCTCCATCAGCCGGAACGGCGCCCAGTCCTTGGCAAGGTCGAGATGCGCGACCTGCCCGGTGGCGTGAACGCCCGCATCGGTGCGCCCGGCGCCCTGCACATGGGCGGCCTCGCCGGTCAGGCCCGCGACCGCCTCCTCCACCGCCTGCTGCACCGAAGGCCGGTCCGCCTGCCGCTGCCACCCAGCGAAGGGCGCGCCGTCATATTCGAGCGTGAGGCGATAGCGGGGCATCGCGCCCGATAGCGCGCGAGGGGCGGCGCGTGAAGGGGGCGCGCGCCGGCGGGAGGTTCGGGCGCGCGGCGACGGCGGCGGTTCCCGTCACATCCGCCGGAGACCGGGCGCGCGCCCACCGCCCCTGCCGGCCGGTGCGACCAGCACGGGCCGCGCCCGCCCCTCCCCGCGGGCGGGCGCTTACCGATGATCACGCGCGGATCGGCCCGAGGTCGATGCGACGCCCGAAAGCGCCCATGCCCGCCGGACTGGGCGCCCCCCAGGGGCGGCCGCGCCCCTGCCCGCTCGAACGACCGTGACAGTTTGGGCCGTGCACAACTCCCACCGAACCGCCGCGCGGAAAGGGCGCCCTTTCGCCGCCGCCCCCGCCCCGCCATATAGATGCGCTGGATCGGAGGGGCCGCTTGGGCGTCACGGACATCGCCGACGACATCGTGCGGCTCGCGGAGGATGCGCGGGACGGGGTGAATGGGCTCTTCGAGCCGACGCTCCGGCTCCGCGTGACCGGCCTCGCGCGCGCCGGCAAGACCGTCTTCATCACCTCGCTGGTGGCGAACCTCCTGGCGCGGGACCGGCTGACCCAGCTTCGCGCCGCCGCGGAGGGCCGGCTGATCGCCACCGTGCTGGAGCCGCACCCGGACCGGGGCACGCCCCGCTTCGATTATGAGGGCCATCTCGCCGCGCTCTCGGCCGACCCGCCGCGCTGGCCGGAAAGCACGCGGCGCATCTCCCAGCTCCGGCTCTCGATCCGCTACGCCCGCACCGGCTTCATCGGCGGGCTGCAGGGGCCGGGAACGCTCCATCTCGACATCGTCGACTATCCCGGCGAGTGGCTGCTCGACCTCGCGCTCCTGGAGCTGAATTACGACGAATGGTCGGCGCGGGCGATGAAGGCGGCCGAGGCGCCGTTCCGCGCGCCCCACGCCGCCCGCTGGCGCGCGGCCGTCGCGGCGCGGGACGAAAGCGCGAAGTTCGAGGAGCCGGCGGCGCAGGCCCTCGCCGCCGCCTTCACCGCCTATCTCGCCGCCTGCCGGAAGGCCGGCCTCTCCGGCCTCGCGCCGGGGCGGTTCCTGATGCCGGGGGATCTCGAAGGCTCCCCCGCCCTCGCCTTCTGCCCGCTGCCGCCGGGGCGGAGCCCGCTTCGCGACGAATTCGCCCGCCGCTTCGAAGCCTACAAGCGCCATGTGGCGAAGCCCTTCTTCCGCGACCATTTCGCCCGCATCGACCGGCAGGTGGTGCTGGTCGACCTGATGACCGCGCTCGGCGAGGGCCCGGCCGCGGTCGCCGATCTCGGCCAGGCGATGATGGAGGCGCTCGCCGCCTTCCGGCCCGGCCGCAATTCCTGGCTCTCCTCGATCCTCGGCCGGCGGATCGACCGCGTCCTCTTCGCCGCCACCAAGGCGGACCACCTCCACCATGAGGAGCATCCGCGGCTCACCGCCATCCTCTCGGCCCTCCTCCGCGAAAGCGTGGCGCGGGCGGAGTTCCGCGGCGCCGAGGCGGAGGCGATGGCGATCGCCGCGCTCCGCGCGACGGTGGAGCAGGAGGGGGCCGGGCTCCGCGCCGTGCGGGGGCGGCTCCTCTCCACCGGCCGCGAGGCGGCGCTCGACCCCGGAGAATTGCCGCGGGATCCGGCGCCCGTCCTCGCCGCCGCGCGCGCCGCCGCGGCGGGGGAGGCGACGAACGGCTGGAACGGCGGCGGTTTCAGGGTGATGCCTTTCGCGCCGCCGCTCCGCACCCGCGGCGAGGGCCTGCCGCATGTCCGGCTCGACCGGGCGCTCGAATTCCTGATCGGGGACCGGCTCGCATGACGGATGAGACTCGCCGCGGCCCGAAGCTGATCGAGGACGGCCTGAAGGACCTGCCGCCCGCCCCCGCCGGCCCCGACGAGGCGCCGGAGATCGACGACGCGGCGCCGATGCCCCTCGCCCGGCCGAAACGGCGGGGCGGCGGGCTCCTCTCGCTCTTCCTCGCCGCGTTCGGCGGGCTTGTCACTTTCGCCGCCGGGCTCTGGGCCTGGGAGCTGGTCGACGCGCTCCTCGCAAAGAACCTCTGGCTCGGCCGCGCGGCGCTGGCGCTGGCGATCCTCGCCGGGCTCACCCTCCTCGCCGCGGCCGCGCGGGAGCTGGCCGGCCTCTCCCGCCTCGCCCGGATCGACGGATTGCGCGAACGCGCCGCGCGGGCCCGCGCCGCGGACGGGCGGAAGGCGGCGGCCGAAACGGTCGCCTCGCTCCTCGCCCTCTATCGCGGACGGCCGGAACTCGCCGCGGCGCGGGAACGCCTCGCGCGCGCCGCCGAGGAGACGCTGGACGCGGACGGCATCCTCGACGCCGCCGAGCACGGCCTTCTCGCCCCGCTCGACCGCGCCGCCGAGGCGGAGGCCCGCCGCGGCGCGCGGGACGCCGCCGCGGCGACGACCATCCTGCCCATCGCCGCGCTCGACATGGCGGCGACCTTGGCGATCAACCTCCGCACCATCCGGCGGATCGCCGAGATCTATGGCGGCCGCGCCGGCTGGCTCGGCTCCGTCCGCCTCCTCCGCTCCATCGCCGGGCACCTTGTCGCGGCGGGCGCGATCGCCATGGGCGAGGACCTGGTCGGCCCCGCGCTCGGCCACGGCGTCGCCGCCAAGCTCTCCCGCCGCATGGGCGAGGGCGTCGCCAACGGCGCGCTGGCGGCGCGGATCGGCATCGCCGCGATGGAGGTCTGCCGGCCGCTTCCCTTCGCGGCGGTGAAGCGGCCCGGCGCCGCGGGCCTTCTCGCCGGCGCGCTTCGCGGCGTCGGGCGCCGTTCGTAAACGAAAATAAGGCTTCGTTAACGAACTCTCGGCTAGAACATGTCCGGGAATGCGGGGGAGCGTATGAAGCACTTCGACCGTAAGGAGGCCGCCGGCGTGCGGGCCGAAGGTCGCGCGGGCGCGGGGCTGAGCACCGCGGCCGGCCGCGTCGCGGTCGAACGCGTGCTCGAAACGCTCGGCCCCGGCATCGTCCTTTGGGATTCCCGCGGCCGCTGCGAACTGGCGACGAGCCGCACCGGCCACCTCACCGAGGCGGCCGAATACGAGCTGAAGCGCGGCGACCGCCGGGCCGACTATATCGAATTCTGCGTCCGCCGCGGCGACGTCACCGCCGAGCGCGCGGCCGAGATCGAGGCGCTCTTCGCCTCCGGCGAGCCCTTCCGCTTCGAGCGCCGCGTGCCGAGCGGCAAGGTCCTGATGAGCGACGTGCGGCCCCGCCCCGAGGGCGGCCACGCCGTCGCGATCATCGACGTGACCGAGGAGCGGAACAGCCGTGACAAGCTCCTCGAGGACAAGGCCCGCGCCGAGAAGATGGAGCGCCGCCTCGGCGCCGAACTCGCCCGGCTCAACGCCGAGAAGGCCCGCGTCGAGGAGCGGCAGGAGGAGCTTCAGCGCCTTTCCCTCGTCGCCGCCCACGCGAAGGACCTCATCGTCATCACCGACCCGACGAACCGGATCGTCTGGGCCAACGAGGCGTTCCGCCGGCACAACGGCCTCGACCTCGAGATGGATCTTCTCGGCAAGTCCGGGCGCGACGTGCTGAAGGGCCCGGAAAGCGACCCGGCGACGCTGGCCCGGATCGACGAGGCGGTGCGGAGCCGCCAGTCCGTCACGGTGGAGCTCAAGTGCCACCGCCGCAACGGCCCCGTCTACTGGATGGAGCAGGAGATCATCCCGGTCTTCAACGAGCGGGGCGAGCACACGAACTTCATCCTCGTCGGCCGCGACGTCTCCGAGCGCAAGGCCGCCGAGGCCGCCGCGCTCGAGGCCCGCCGCTTCGAGGAGGCGAAGCGCGAAGAAAGCCGCATGCTCGCCGAGTTCAACGAATGGCTGCAGAGCTCCGACACGCTGGAGGAGCTCTTCACCGTCGTCAGCTCCTTCCTCGCCAAGCTGCTGCCGGGCTCCTCGGGCGCCGTCTACACCTATCCGCCGACGCGCGATCACCTGAAGCGCGCCTGCGGCTGGGGCGCGCAGCCAAGCGTCGAGGAGTTCGAGCCCTCGCATTGCTGGGCGCTCCGCCGCGGCCGGCCCTATTTCTACGGCGAGAACGTCATCGACATCTGCTGCGACCACGTGACCGCGGCGCGGCACGAGACGCCGGACCGGCAATACTGCCTGCCCATCGTCGCCCATGGCGAGACGGTGGGCCTTCTTTCCGTCGAGCTCGACTCCTCGGCCGGCGCCGACGTGCAGAAGCTCGTGAACTTCTGCGCCGAGCACATCTCGCTCGCCATCGCCAACGTGAAGATGCGCGACCTCCTGCGAGAGCAGTCGACGCGGGATCCGCTGACCGGCCTCTACAACCGCCGATTCTTCCTCGACTATGCGCGCCGCGAAATGGCCCGCTGCGCCAGCCAGGAAAAGCCGGCCGCACTTCTCTCGCTCGATGTGGACTACTTCAAGCGCTTCAACGACGAGCACGGCCACGAGGCCGGCGACGCGGTGCTCCAGGCCCTCGCCGGGCTCCTCCAGAAGATGTTCCGCCAGGCCGACGTGCCCTGCCGCCTCGGCGGCGAGGAATTCGTGGTGATGATGCCGGGCTGCGGCGCGGAGCGGGCGCTCGAACGCGCCGAACAGCTCCGCACGGCCGTGGAGCGGCTCCAGCTCCGCCATTCCGGCGTCGCGCTCAACATCACCGTGTCGATCGGCCTCGCCATGCTCGCCGACGAGACGCCGGGCCTGCAGGAGCTGATGCTCGCCGCCGACGAGGCGCTCTACGCCGCCAAGGCGGCCGGCAGGAACCGGGTGGTCGCCGCCAACTGAGGCGGCCCCCGCCGCCCCCGCTCAGTAGAGCGAGGGCTTCATCGCGTCTTCCAGCTCCTGCGGCGTCATCGCCGGGCCTTCGAGCGCGCAATGCGCCTTCAGCACCTCGCCCCCGGTCGGCACCGTCGCCGGATCGGGCCAGCTCTCCGGCTCCCAGAGATGGGCGCGCATGAAAGCCTTCGGGCAATGC
>CALFYQ010000281.1 GCA_937952085.1 uncultured Paracoccaceae bacterium
GAATGCACGAATGGAGGCGAATCGGGCAATCTGCGCCCGGCCGCGGTCAACCATTTGAGCATTATCGAGAAAATCGGCGTTCTCCCACCGAGTTCCGTGGCTTGTGCGTTGCGCTTCACGATGAAGGTAAATTGTTTCGCGTGGCGCGAAATGATATCTGTCACTCGTGATCCAAGCGAACGGGCCCAGTGGGTGGGCCATGAGCGGTTCGCGGCGGTGAGTTGTGTGCCCCTCACCGCGAAGCGCTCTCCGTAGTGCCTGGGTTTCCGTTTCAGCATGTGGAGGGAGTAGCATGCGCACGTCGAAAACCAAGCTGCGCGCCTATGCGCGCAACGAATCCGGCGCCGTGACGGTCGATTGGGTCGCCCTCACCGCCGCAGTGGTCGTGATCGGCATCGGCCTCGCCTATGCGGTCTTCGGCACCAGCGGCTCGGGCGTCGGCGGCCTCGTCACCAACCTGACGAACGAGCTCGGCCAGGCGGCCACCAACATCTCCGGCGCAGTGGCGACGTCGCTTCCGGATCCGGTCGGCGGCTCGACCGGCGGCACTGGCGGCACCGGCACCGACGGCACCGGCACCGGCGGCACCGGCGGCTGAGCGTCCGTCTGAAGCTCCGCTGCTTCCGTCGCGGCGCCACATTTTCGGCGCCGCGGGGGGATAACCGGTCTGCGTCACCCGGAAGGAGCGTCTCTTCATGCGCGTCGTCGCGATCCTGATTCTCATCTTCGGCGTGGTCCTCGCGGGCGGCGCGGTGTTCTTCGCCTCCGAACGCTATGCGGAGATCGAGGCGGCGCTGGCGCGGCAGGCGGCGGAGACGCGCGCCGCGGCGCGCGCGCCCGAGATCAAGACGACGCCGATCGTCGTTGCGGCCCGACCGCTCCGTTACGGCGAGACGCTCGGCCCCGATTCGGTGCGGATCGTCCCCTTCCCCGAAGGCTCCGCCCCGGAGAACGGGTTCGGCTCGCTTGAAGGCCTCCTCGGCGCGGCCGGCGAGGAGCCGCGCATCGTGCTCCGCGCCATCGAGCCGAACGAGCCGATCCTCAAATCCAAGGTCACCGGCTTCGGCGAGCGCGCGACCATGTCGACGCAGCTTTCGCCGGGCATGCGCGCCTTCACCATCCGCATCGACGCGATCAGCGGCGTCGCCGGCTTTCTCCTGCCGGGGGACCGGGTGGACGTCTTCCTCACTCGGAACGACGGGCAGGGCCTCAAGGCCGATCTCATCATGCAGAACGTGCAGGTGATCGCGGTCGACCAGCTCGCCGAGGAGACGAACCGCGCCCGCATCGCCCGCACCGCCACCGTCGAGGTCTCGCCGGAGGACGCGCAGAAGCTCGCGCTGGCTCAGCAGGTCGGCAAGATTTCCCTGACGCTGCGGCAGATTTCCGAGCAGGACGTCGTCAGCGACACCAGGCAGATCGGCGTCGGCGACATCGTTCAGAAGCAGGAAGCGCCGGCGCCCTTGCCGGCCGCGCCCAAGGCGCCCTGCGTCCGCAAGGGGGTCGAATTGATCTGCCAGTGACGGCGCAGCTTTAAGTTTTCCCTCTAACGCATCGAATAGCTTGCGTTTTCACTCCGCGGCGCTACTGTAGCGCAATTCGGCGCTCCGGCGCCGTTCGGAGCAACCGGGGGAAACATGCGCGGGAGGCGTATCGTCACCGCTGGCCTCGTCGCCGTTTCGGCGCTGCTCGGGTTCGGGAGCGGCCCCGCGGCGGCGCAGTCGGACGGGATCCTGCGCGTCGCGCGCGGCGCGACGTCGAGCGACGTTTCGGTCTTCGTGAATCGCGCGATCGTTCTCGAGAGCGCCCAGCGCTTCGTCGAGGTGTCGGTCGCCAATCCCGAAATCGCCGATGTGGCCGCGCTTTCGGACCAGTCCATCTACATCCTCGGCAAGTCCACCGGCACGACGACGCTGACACTGCTCGGCGAAGCCGGGCGGCTCATCACCAATGTCGACATCCGCGTCACCCCCGACCTCGCCGACTTCAAGAAGCGGCTGAAGGAGGTTCTGCCCAGCGAGCCGATCGAGGTGCGGGAGGCCAATGGCGGCATTGTCCTTTCCGGCACCGTCTCCGGCGCGAAGAAGGTCGACACCGCGATGCGCCTCGCCAGCGCCTATGGCGGCGACCGCGTCTCCAACCTGATGACGGTCGGCGGCACGCAGCAGGTGATGCTGAAGATCCGCTTCGCCGAGATGCAGCGGAGCGCCTCCAAGAGCCTCGGCTTCAACATCAATCTGGTGTTCGGCGACGGCAACAATTTCCGGACCGATGTGCTGACCGGCTCCGAGATCGGCTCGGTTACGGGAGGCGGAATTCCGCCGATCCCGACGGGCGGCGGCCTCGGCGACGTCAACGGCGTCGGCGTCCCCGCCGAGGCGTTCGGGCTCGGTCGGCTGATCTACTCCGCCGGCAACGTGTTCCTCGACGTGCTTCTGAACGCGCTCGAGCAGAAGGGTGTCGCGCGCACCCTCGCCGAGCCGAACCTCGTCGCGCTCTCGGGCGACACGGCGCAGTTCCTCGCGGGCGGCGAGGTGCCGATCCCCGTCGCGCAGGACCAGGGCGAGATCACCGTTCAGTTCAAGCCCTTCGGCGTCGGTCTCTCCTTCACCCCGACGGTGGTGGACGACGACCTCATCAACCTCGAGCTCGAGACCGAGGTCTCTTCGCTCGACACTTCGGTTCAGGTGGTGGCGAGCGGCATCACGCTCACCGGCTTCTCCACCCGCCGCGCCCGGACGACGGTGGAGCTTCGCGACGGCCAGTCGCTCGCCATCGCCGGCCTCCTCCAGGAGAACTTCACCGACGGCAAGAGCCAGGTGCCCTGGCTCGGCGACATTCCGGTGCTCGGCACGCTCTTCCGCTCGGCGAATTTCCAGCGCAACCAGACCGAGCTCGTCATCATCGTCACCCCGGTCCTCGTCACGCCGACGAGCGGCGAGCAGCTCGCGCTGCCGACCGACCGGGTGCGCCTGCCGAACGAGGATGAGCTCTTCCTCCTCGGCAAGGTCGAGGGCGATTCCGCGGCGCGCGAGGCGGCGAGCCAGGATTTCGACGGCGCCTTCGGCTATGTTCTGGAGTGACGGCATGACCTTCCGTCTCTTGCCCCTCATTCCCGCCCTCGCCCTGCTCGCCGGCTGCGCGACGGAGGTCGGCTACCGGCCCGAAGCGGCGACCTTCGGCGCCGCCGATGCGACGAACCTCCTGGTCCAGTCCGCCTCGTTCCAGCGCGGCGCGGTCCTCGCCGAGCTCCAATCGCGCTTCGCGGCGGAAACGCCGGGCCCCGTCACCTTCGCCTTCGACCAGGCGACGCTCGACGCCGGCGCCCGCTCGGCGCTCGACCGGCAGGCGGCCTGGCTCCGCGCCAACCCGGAGGCCCGGGTGCGGATCACCGGCCATGCCGATCTCGTCGGCGGCGAAAGTTACAATGACCGGCTCGGCCTCCTCCGCGCCCGCGCCGCGGCGCGCTATCTCGTCGCCCGCGGCGTCGAGCGGAACCGGATCGACGCGGTGGAAAGCCGCGGCGAGCGCGACCCGGTGGTCGCGGTCGAGGCGCCGGAGCGGGCCAACCGCCGGGCGGAGACCATGGTCGCGGGCCTTCTCCACGGCTATGTCGGTGACGGGATGGATGGACGCCGCGCCGCGCTGATGTATACCCGCTACACGACCGACACGGTCGAACCGCCCGCCAGCGCCAACGCGACTTCGATCAGCGCCGGCGGCTCGGAGTGACACAGCGCTCCGTCCGGTCCGCGGGCCGGAACGGGGCGCCGGGAGCGTGACATGTTGCGGCGTTCGGCCATCGGAGCGTGGATGCGGCGGCGATCCTCGGACGCCGCGCGTTTCGCCGGGAGCGAACGGGCCAGCGTCACTGTCGACTTCATCATCTCGCTGCCGATCCTCCTCGCGATTCTCGTCCTCACCTCGGAATACGGCCGCACGCTGCAGATGCGGATGACGCTGGAGGCCGCGGTGGCGGACGCCGCGCGCTATCTCAGCCGCGCCCCGCTCACGCCCGGCGAGGATGCGTTCCCGCCCGAAGCGGTGGCGATCGCGCAGAGCCTCATCACCTCCCGCGTGCCGACCACCCATCTGGCGATCTCGGCCCCGGCGCTCGGCGATCTCGGCGGGCGGCGGACGGTCGGGCTCTCCGCCGCGGCGGGGGTCGAGTCCCCGGCGCTCGGCCTTCTCGCGCTGATGGCGACGCCGGAGGCGCGGGCGGATCTCGATCTCGGCGAGGTGGAGGGCCTCGTCGTCACGGCGCGGGAGACCGTGCTCTGGTTCGGGCGCTGACGGCGATGGCGGTGAAGCGTTTCCTTTCAGACGAACGGGCGGCGGCCTCGATCGAATATGTGATCCTGCTCCTGCCGCTGATCGCGCTCGTCTTCACCTCGTTCCAGATCGCGCTCGCCTATCATTTCGCGCTGACGGCGCAGAAGGCGGTGCAGCTCGGCGCCCGCATCGCCGCGGTGCGGGACCCTGTGAGCGTCGCCATGCCCCGCGAGAACACGCTCGATACGTCCTCCGGCTTCGAGATCGGCGATCCCTGCGGCCTCGGCGCCTGCGTCGATCCGGGCGGGCCGTGGACCTGCACCGGGGCCGAGGCGGGCTCGGGCCAGTGCGACGCGGCGGCCTTCGCCGAGATCTATTCGGAGGTCGGCCGCGTCGCCTATCTCCTGCAGCCGGGCGACCTTACGGTGCGCTACAGCTATGGCAGGCTCGGCTTCGCCGGCGGGCCCTTCACCCCGATCGTCGAGGTGATCATCGAGGAGCGGCCCTTCTTCTTGCAATTCTTCTTCAATCTCGCCTTCGGTTCGGGCGAAGATAGCTCGAACGAGCTGCGCCTCCCGGCGGTGGCGGCCTCCGCCATCGCCGAGGACCTGAGCTCGACGAATTGAATGCCGGCGCAAGCGCGGGCGGAGGAGCGGACGTGCTGTTGAAACGGGATCCCGGGGCGCATGCCGACGCGCTGGTCGCCTTCATGGCGTCCGCGTCGGTCGAGAAGTTGAGCGATCAGCTCGACAGCGCCTTCGGGAAGGAGGGCTGGGCCGCCGCCGAGACCCGCTCCGCCACCACGAAGCTGACCGAGATCGCCGCCGAGGGCGGGCGTTTCCTCGTGATCGGCGTCGTCTCGGAGCAGGAGGCGGAGCTTGGCGCCTCGCGGGAGCTGATCGGCGAGGCGAAGCTCGCGGGCCTCCGCGTCATCCTCCTCGCCGACAGCCTCAGCCCGGCCGCGATGCACGCGCTGATGCGGGCCGGGGCGGACGATTTCGCGCCGCTGCCGCTGCCGCCGAACGCGCTCTCCGACAGCGTCGCCCGCCTCCGCGCCGGCGGGCGGGAGACGCTGGGCGGCGGCGCCTCGCGCAATGGGGTCGTCTATCCGGTCTACGGCGCGGCGGGTGGCGTCGGCGCCACGACCTTCTGCGTCAATCTCGCCTGGGAGACGGCGCTCGACGTCGCCAAATCCGGCCGGCAGGTGGCGCTGCTCGACTTCAACTTCCAGTACGGCACCGTCGCCACCTATCTCGACCTGCCGCGCCGCGAGGCGATCTACGAGCTTCTCTCCGACACCTCGACGCTGGACGAGGAGGGCTTCGGCCAGGCGCTCGCCAGCTATTCCGGCCGGATGGCCGTGCTGACCGCGCCGATGGACGTGCTGCCGCTCGACATCATCGGGCCGGACGACGTGAAGACGATGCTTGATCTCGCCCGCGCCAATTACGACTTCATCTTCGTCGACCTGCCGCAGACGCTGACCCACTGGTCGGACCTTGTCCTCACCGAGTCCGAGGCCTTTTTCGCCATCATGCAGACCGACATGCGGAGCGCCCAGAACATGCTGCGCTTCCTCCGGGCGATCAAATCGGAGGACCTGCCGATCGAGAAGGTCCGCATCGGCATGAACCGCGCCCCCGGCTTCACCGACCTCTCCGGCAAGAGCCGGGCGCGGCGGCTGGAGCAGACGCTCGGAATCGAATACGCCTTCCGCCTGCCCGAAGGCGGCAAGCAGGTGGCCGCCGCCTGCGACCAGGGCGCGCCGCTGGCTCGGGCGGCGAAGGGCAACGCGCTCCGCAAGGAGATCCGCCGCATCGCCCGCGCGCTGGTCCGTGAGGCCGCCGCCGCGCGGGCCGAGATGACCGGAGGCCGCTGACCTTGTTCAAGAGATATCGCAGCACCGAGACGGCGCTCGCGCCCCGGCCGCAGCAGCAGCAGCCGGCGATCTCGACGCCGCCGCCGAGCGCGACGCCGCGCCGGGCCCCGCAGCAGCCGCCCGAGGACACCGCCGATACGCGCCGCCGCCGGCGCCTTCTCGATCTTCGCGTCACGATCCACCAGCGGCTCCTCGAAAGCCTCAACCTCGCCGCCATCGAGGACGCGCCGGAATCCGAGCTGCGGCAGGAGATCGCCGCGATCAGCCGGGAGACGCTGGCCGATCTCGGCGTCGTGGTGAACGCGCAGGAATTCGAGGCTCTCGTCAATGCGCTGATCGACGAGGTGACCGGGCTCGGCCCGCTCGAGCCGCTCCTGAAAGACCCCTCCGTCACCGACATCCTCGTCAACACCCACACCCAGTGCTTCGTCGAGCGCTTCGGCAAGCTCGAACTGACCGAGGTGCAGTTCAAGGACGAGCGGCACCTGATGCGGGTGATCGACAAGATCGTCTCCGCCGTCGGCCGCCGGGTCGACGAGAGCCAGCCATGGGTGGACGCCAGGCTGAAGGACGGCTCCCGCGTCAACGCCCTCGTGCCGCCCTGCGCGGTGGACGGGCCGCTCCTCTCGATCCGGAAATTCTCCAAGACGCCCTATACGGTCGACCGGCTGATCGAGAACGCCGCCTTCTCGGAGGACATGGCGCTCTTCCTCCAGGCCGCGGTCTCGACCCGGCTCAACATCCTCGTCTCCGGCGGCACCGGCTCCGGCAAGACGACGACGCTCAACGCAATGTCCTCCTTCATCTCGAACGCCGAGCGGATCGTGACGATCGAGGACACCGCCGAGCTCCAGCTCCAGCAGAGCCATGTCGGCCGAATGGAGAGCCGCCCGCCCAACATCGAGGGCAAGGGCGAGATCACCCAGCGGGACCTTCTCCGCAACGCGCTTCGGATGCGGCCCGACCGGATCATCGTCGGCGAGGTCCGCGGCGGCGAGGTGCTGGACATGCTCCAGGCGATGAACACCGGCCACGAAGGCTCGATGACGACGATACACGCCAACTCCCCGCGCGACGCGGTGGCGCGGATCGAGAACATGGTGACGATGGCGGGCGTCGAGATGCCGATGAAGGCGGTCAGGGCTCAGATCGCCACCGCCATCAACATCATCGGCCAGGTCTCCCGCCTCGCCGACGGCATGCGCCGGATGACCTCGATCCAGGAGATCGTCGGCATGGAGGGCGATGTCGTCGCCATGCAGGAGATCTTCCGTTTCGACCGGCGCACCGTGGCCGATGACGGCCGCGTGGTCGGCGACTATGTCTCCACCGGCATCCGCTCCCACTTCGCCGAGCGCTTCGTGCAATGGGGCGTGCAACTGCCGCACGATCTCTTCGCGCCGGGCCGGAGGGGCTGAGGCCGATGATCGGCCCGCTCCTCTACGCGATGATCTTCATCGGCGTCCTCATGATCGTGGAGGGCGTCTATCTGCTGATCTTCGGGCGGAGCCACAGCCGCGAGTCGAAGGTCAACCGCCGGCTTCGCCTGCTGCAGCGCGGCGCCGACCGGGAGGAGGTGCTGGTCAAGCTCCGCAAGGAGCAGGAGCGCCATCAGAACGCCAAGGGCGTGCCGCTCTTCTCCATCGTCTTCGAGCGGGCGGCGCAGGCCAATGTCTCGCTCGCGCCGTCGACGCTCGTCATCATCATGCTGCTGATCGCGGCGGGCGCCTTCGTCGTCTTCACCATCGCCACCCCGGCGGGCCTTCTGGTCCGCGCCACGGTGGCGCTCGCGCTCGGCTACGCCACGGTCTTCCTCTGGCTTCGCAACAAGGCGAAGCGCCGGCTCCAGCAGTTCGAGGAACAACTGCCGGATGCGGTCGATCTCATCGTCCGCTCGCTCCGCATCGGCCACCCTTTCACCTCCGCGGTGAACATCGTCGCGCAGGAGATGCCGGACCCGCTCGGCTCGGAATTCGGCATCATCGCCGATGAGGCCACCTACGGCATGCCCGTGACCGAAAGCCTCGACCGGTTGGCGGACCGGGTGGACGTGCCGGATCTGCGCTTCCTCGCCGTCGCGGTGACGATCCAGGCGCAGTCGGGCGGCAACCTCGCCGAAATCCTGAACGGGCTCTCCCAGGTCGTCCGCGCCCGCTTCAAGCTTTTCCGCCGGATCACCGCGATCACGGCGGAGGCGCGTTGGTCGGGCTGGTTCCTCTCCATCTTCCCGATCGTGGCGCTTCTGCTCGTGCAGATCGTCCAGCCCGACTATTACGACCGGGTGGCCGACCACCCGCTCTTCGTGCCCGGCACGATCCTTGTCTCCGTCCTGCTCGTGGTGAACGTGTTCTTCATGCGCTGGATGGTGAACATCAAGGTCTGACCGATGCGGGCGTGGTTCGATCTCGCCTGGAACAGCGCAGCCGAGGCCTTCGGGCCCGCGGGGCCGTTCTACGTGATCGCCGCGATCGGCGCCCTCCTCGTCGTGGTCGCCGCGCCCTTCGCGTTCCGTCGCCGGCCCGACCCGGTGGACCGGCTGGAGCGGATGAACCGCGGCGGCGGCGGAGACGACGAGGCCGGCGCCAGCGAAACGCTCCGGCTCGACCGGGAGAAGGCGCGCTTCGAGGCGCTCGCGCCCTATCTCGAACCTTCCGACGAGGGGCAGCTTTCCGAGGTGCGGGCGCGGCTCCTTCGCGCCGGCTACCGCTCCCGCTCGGCGGTCCGCGTCTTCTATCTCGCCCGCGCCGGCATCGCGCTCGGCCTCGTCACCTTCATGCTGCTGGTGATCGGCCTCGCCACCGAACAGCCCGACCCGGCGCGCCTCGTCGTCGTCTCCGGCCTCGCCGGCATCTTCGGCTATCTCGCCCCCTCCTGGTGGGTCGCCCGCCGCCGCCAGCAGCGCCAGCGGGAGATGCAGGACGGCTTCCCGGATTCGCTCGACCTGATGCTGGTCTGCGTCGAGGCCGGACAGTCGCTCGACCAGGCGATCATCCGCGTCGCGCACGAGATCCGGGACGCGCACGGCGCGCTCTCGGAAGAGTTCCAGATCATCTCGGCCGAGATGCGCGCCGGCAAGGACCGGGCGCTGGTGCTCCGGGATTTCGCGGAGCGGAGCGGCGTCTCCGACATCTCCGCCTTCGTCACCGTGCTGGTGCAGTCCATCGCCTACGGCACCTCGATCTCGACCGCGCTCCGCGTCTATGCCGGCGAGATGCGCGACAAACGGATCATGCGGGCGGAGGAGAAGGCGAACACGCTGCCGACCAAGCTGACGCTCGGCACCATGTTCTTCACCGTGCCTCCGCTGATGTTGATCCTGATCGGCCCGTCGCTCATCGAGATCCTTCGCGCGCTCGCCAACTTCAACAACCGATGAGCCGCGGCGGGGCAGGGCCGGCGCTGCTCCTTGCGCTCGCCGGCTGCGCGCCGCCGCCGGCGCCCTTCCCGGAAATCGCCGCGCCGCCCGCCGCCGTCACCGCGAACGCCGGGCGCCGTCTCCTGGCGGAGGATCAGCCGGAACTCGCGCTCCGCGCCTATGAGAGCGCCATCGGCGCGGCGGAGGACCGCCGGACCCGCGCCGAGGCGATGACGGGCGCCGGCATCGCGCTGATGCGGCTCGGCCGGCGGGAGGAGGCGATCACGATCCTCGAAACGGCGCTCGATCTCGACGCGGAGGTCGCGCCCATCGCGCTCAACGCGCTCGGCGTCGCCTATCACGAGGCGGGGCAACCGGAGCGCGCCGTCGCCGCGCTCCGCCGGGCCGATCAGCTTCTCGGCGGCGCGGATGCGACGGTGCGCACCAACCTCGCCATGGCCGAGGCCGCGCTCGCCGCGCGGGCGGCGGAGGAACCGGCGCTGGACGCGTTCGACTACGATGTGATTCAGTATGGCCATGGCCGCTGGCGCCTCGTCCCGAGAGAAAGCGCTGCGGCGGAGGAGGAGCGCCGATCATGAAACCGGCCCGGTTCCTGGCCCATGCGGCGCTCGTCGCCGGCGCGCTCGCGGCGTCCGGCTGCGCGCCGACGCTCGATTCCGAGCCCGAGCTTTCCGCCAAGCCCGGCGAGGCGCTGAACGTGATCGACGCCTCCAGCCTCAACGACCTGATGCTGACCGTCTCCGACCCGGAGGATTCGGTCGAGTACTTCCAGCGCGCCCTCTCGGAAGACCCGGACCGCCCGGAATTCCGCCGCGGCTACGCCCTCGCGCTCGCCCGCGCCCGCCGCTTCGCGGAGGCGGTGGTGCAGTTCGAGAAGCTGGGCGCGGATGGATTGGCGGACAACAGAATCCACGTCGAGCACGCCAACGCGCTCGCCCGCCTCGCCCGCTGGCAGGAGGCGGAGGCGGTGATGGGCCTCGTCTCCAGTTCCGAGGATACGCCCCGCCGCCACCTGATCGACGCCATGCTGGCCGACCAGCGGCAGGACTGGGCCGGGGCGGACGCCGCCTATGAGCGCGCCCGCGGGCGCTCCGCCAACCCGGCGCGCATCCTCAACAACTGGGGTGTCAGCCTGATGTCCCGCGGCGACAACAAGGCCGCCGCGAAAAGCTTCGAGGAGGCGCTTTCCTTCGACCCGGCGCTCTTCAACGCCAAGAACAACCTCGCCGTCGCCCGCGCGCTCGACGGCGAATACCGCGTGCCCCTCGTCTCCCTCTCGGAGGAGGAGCGGGCGATCCTCCTTCACAACATCGCCGTCATCGCGCTCCGCCGGGGCGACGCGGAGGCGGCGAAGGGCCTCCTTCGCATGGCGATCGCCGCCCATCCGCGCCACTACCCCGAAGCGGCCGAAAAGCTCGCCGCGCTCGAGGCGCAGGTCTCGAACTGAGGCGATGGCGTTCGATATCGATCATGCCGCCTTCCTGATCGCGCTGCCGCCCGCTTTGGCGGCCGCGGTTTGGGACCTTAAGACCATGACGATCCCGAACCGCCTCGCCGGGGCGACGGCCGCGCTCTTTCTCGTCTTCTGCTTCGCGACCCTTTCGCTCGAGGACGCGCTCTGGCGGCTCGGCGCAGCGGCGCTCGTCCTCGGCGTCGGGTTCCTTCTCTTCATCGCCGGGGTGATGGGCGGCGGCGACGCCAAGCTCGCCGCCGCCTATGCGCCGTTGATCCCGCCGGCCGACGGGGCCGCGGCGCTCGCCATCCTCGCGGTCTCGGCGCTCCTCGGGCTATTGGCGCTGGCGCTCCTCCGCTTCACGCCGCTTTCACGCGGCTCATGGGCGGTCTGGTCCGACCGGCGGCACTTCCCCTACGCCGTCGCGCTTTCGATGGCGCTTCTGGTCTATCTCGCCCTCGCGGCCTTCGCGGTCTGACGATGAAGGGGAACCCGCCGCCCTCCCCCCGCACCGTCGAGGAGACCGGGCTCGACCCCGGCTTCCTGCTCGACCACATGCTCCGCACCATCCGCCGGCTCGGCGGCGAGACGGTGACGGAGATCGCCGGCCGCCTCCACGTCGCGCCCGGCGTGATCGAGGCGCTGATCGAGGCGGCGCGGGAGTCGAAGCTGATCCAGCCGCTCGGCGCCCGCGGCGCCAATGTCGCCGCCGAGCTGCGTTACGAGCTGACCGAAACTGGCCGCGCCCGCGCTGTTTCCGCCTTCGAGGCCTGCGCCTGGGTCGGCCCGGCGCCGGTGCCGCACCGCCAGTTCGTCGAGCAGATCGGCCGGCAGTCGATCCGCGCGGAGCGGATCGACCGGGACCGGCTGGAGGAGGCGCTCCGCGGCCTCACCCTCTCCGAGCGCGTGGTGCAGGCGGTCGGCCCCGCCGCCAATTCCGCCGCCTCGATGCTGCTCTACGGCCCGCCGGGCAACGGCAAGTCATCCATCGCGCGCGCCATCGCCCACGCTTTCCGGGATGTCGTCTTCATCCCCTACGCGGTGGAGCTCGACCGGGAGGTGATCGCGCTCTACGACGCCACCGTCCACCAGGCCGCGCCGGTGATGCGGCCCGAAAGCGGCCTTCGCCTCACTCTCGGCTTCGACAAGCGCTTCGTCGTCTGCCGCCGCCCCGTGGTCTCGACCGGCGGCGAGCTGACGCTCGACATGCTCGATCTCGCCTACAACCCGGCGAGCCGGATCTACGAGGCGCCGCTGCAACTGAAGGCGGCGGGCGGCGTCTTCGTCATCGACGATTTCGGCCGCCAGCGGGAGGCGCCGCAGGCCCTCGTCAACCGCTGGATCGTGCCGCTGGAGCGCCATGTCGACTACCTGACGCTGCGGACCGGCCGCAAGCTGGAGACGCCGTTCGACACGCTCGTGATCTTCTCCACGAACATCCCGCCGCGGGAACTGGTGGACGAGGCCGCGCTCCGCCGCATCCGCCACAAGATCGAGATCGCCCCGCCGGGGCGGGACCAGTTCCTCCGCATCATGGCGGAGACCTGCCGCGAACGGGGGGTGGAGATCGACGAGGCTTCGCTCGCCTATCTCCTCGCGGCGCTCTACGCCGCCGAGGGGAAGGGCTTCGCCGCCTTCCACCCTGGCTTCCTGCTCGATCAGATCGAGGCCATCGCCGCCTACGAAGGCGTCGAGCCGCGGCTCGACCCGGATTTCCTCCGCCGCGCCTGGCTCAACCTTCACACCACGGCCTGAGCGGCCTCAGCCGCCGAAGGCCTCCGGCCGGATCTCCCGCGCCATGCGTTCAAACGGGGTCCAAAGCCATTCTCGAGACGTATTTCTCAAGAAAATTTATGGTAATACCTCATAAATTTCATATATTTTACAATATATAATCCATATTTCCAGGCTATTTTTTTCTAGATCTCGGCACCAGTGGTGCCGTGATCTGTTTGTGTTCGGTCGAAAATTCGTGGCCACAGTATCTACAAATAAGCGCCGCCATTTTTACGCTCTCCGCGCACAGTGGGCAAATTTTCGAATCCGTCTCATTATTTGTTGAGGGGCGATGCTCGTACGTTACAATTAATCTTCCGGGGGGCTTGAATATTATCAAATAGAAAAAAATGACAAATCCAATCAGAATAACACATAGTAAAAGTGCGACAAGAAAGGCCATGCAGCCCCAATTGCCAGGCTCATAGGTCTTAGAAATCGGATGGTAGCCAGAGAGCGCCTGCCTCGGCTTGTCATCCAGAAAGCGGCTCTCAGCCTCTTCTAGGGAGCCGGGATATGAAACGATAATGTCTTTGAGCATGTCTAGTATCAACAAGCAGCGTTAGAGTTTGACATTGGGATACTAGCTTAGCCTATGTCGTGACTCTTCTAATGGATACAGCTTAGCCGCCGAAGGCCTCCGGCCGGATCTCCCGCGCCATACGGTCGAGCACGGCGTTGGCGAGGCCGGGCTCCTTGCCCTCCGGGAAGAAGGCGCGCGCCACGTCGACATATTCGGTGATGACGACCTTCGGCGGCGTCCGCGCCTCGCCGAGAAGCTCGCCGCCCGCCGCGCGGAAAAGCGCCCGCAGCGTCGCGTCGATCCGGCCGAGCGGCCAGGTCTCCTTCAGCACCCGGTCGGTGAGCTGGTCGATTTCCGCCTGCCGGTCGAGCGCGTGCTTCAGGAGCCGGCGGAAGAGCGCCACATCGGCCTCGTGATACTGGTCGCCGTCGATCTCGGCGCCGAGCCGGTGCGCCTCGAATTGCTCGCGCACCACCTTCACCGGCTGGCCGGTCATCTCCATCTGGTAAAGCGCCTGCACCGCGCCGAGCCGCGCGGCGGAGCGCATCAGCCGGGCGTCGCGCCCCTGCGGCGCCTGAACCTCGCGCGGGCTCATGCGAACCGCCGTTTCAGCGCGAGAAGGTGAAGCGCCGCCGCCGCAGCGCCGCCGCCCTTGTCCATCCGCGCCGGATCGGCCCGAACTTCGGCCTGGGCGAGGTTCTCGACCGTGAGAATGCCATTCCCGAGGCAGATCCCGCGCTCGATCCCGAGCAGGGTCAGCCCGCGCGAGGAATCGTTGCAGACCGTCTCGTAATGCGTCGTCTCTCCCCGGATCACGCAGCCGAGCGCGACGAAGGCGTCATAGCGCCCCTCGGCGAGCCGGATCGCCACCGGAACCTCGAGCGCGCCCGGCACCTCGATCAGCTCCGCCTCGGCGCTCGCCGCCTCGCAGACGGCCCGCGCGCCGGCGATCAGCATGTCGGCGACGCCGCGATAGAAAGGCGCCGCGACGAGGAGAACCTTCGGCCGGTCCTCGAACCGGGGCAGGGGCAGGCCGGGGCCGCTCGCTTCGGCCATGGCTCAGGCCTCCAAGCCGGAAATGCGCCGCGCGCCGGTAATCGAAAGCCCGTAGGCGTCCAGCCCCACCACGTCGGGCTTCGGCGAGTTGGTCAGCAGGATCATGTCCGTCACTCCGAGCGCGGCGAGAATCTGCGCGCCGACGCCGTATTGCCGCAGCCGCTTCGGCGCGTCGCTCGCCCCGGCCGAGAGCCGGCGGGAGACGAGGTCCGGCGTCATGTCGCGGAGGAGGACCAGCGCGCCGCGCCCTTCCGCGGCGATCGCCTTCATCGCCTCCTGCGCCTGGCCGAAATGGCCGCCCTCCATGCCGAGCACGTCTTCGAGGATGTCGAGCTGGTGCATCCGCACCAGGGTCGGCGCGCCGCCGCCGATCTCGCCCTTCACCAGCGCCAGATGCTCCACCCCGGCCGCCGCGTCGCGGAAGACGCGGAGCGTCCAGTCGCCGCCGATGGCCGAGCGCATCGTGCGGGAGGCGACCTCGCGCACCAGGCTGTCATGCCGCCGCCGCCAGGCGATCAGGTCGGCGATGGTGCCGATCTTCAGCGCGTGGCGCTGCGCGAAGGCGACGAGGTCCGGCAGCCGGGCCATCGTGCCGTCGTCCTTCATGATCTCGCAGATCACGCCCGAAGGGTTGAGCCCGGCGAGGCGGGAGATGTCGACCGCCGCCTCGGTATGGCCGGCGCGCACCAGAACGCCGCCCGGCTTGGCGCGGAGCGGGAAGACATGGCCCGGCGTCGCGATGTCCTGCGGCCCGGAGGCCGGGTCGATGGCGGCGGCGACGGTCCGCGCCCGGTCATGCGCCGAGATGCCGGTCGTCACCCCTTCGCGCGCCTCGATGGAGACGGTGAACGCCGTCTCGTGGCGGGACTGGTTGGCGGCGCTCATCAACTGGAGGCCGAGCTTGTCGATCCGCTCGCCGGTCAGCGCGAGGCAGATCAGGCCGCGGCCGTGGATCGCCATGAAGTTGATGGCGTCGGGCGTTGCCATTTGGCCGGGGATCACCAGGTCCCCCTCGTTCTCCCGGTCCTCCTCGTCGACGAGAATGAACATGCGGCCGTTCCGCGCCTCCTCGATGATCTCGGAGGTCGGCGAGATGGCGTCGCTGTAGGTGGTTTCCTTCATGGGGCGCTTCCTCGGTCGCGCCGCACTTAACGCGCGTCGGCGGGAAAGGCGAGAGGGCGGGGCGTGGACAATCCGGCGCCGGGTTGACGTTACTATATTACCAAGGTAACAAATCGCATCATGATCGAACGTGTCCAGACCGGCGTTCGGCTCGAAAAGCGGCTTCTCAAGGTGCTGAAGGCGCTGGCGGAGCATCGCGACATGAGCCTCG
>CALFYQ010000282.1 GCA_937952085.1 uncultured Paracoccaceae bacterium
CGGCGCGCCGATCGCGGTGGACCCGTTCATCGGCGCGATCGGCGCGCCGCCGACGCCCGAGCAACTCGCCGAAAGCGCGAAGGTCGCGCTCGACGAGGCGGAAGCCATCGCTAGGGCCAACGGCGTGACCGTCGCCGGCCGCCGGGTCGGCTCCGTCGCCCCGGCGGACGATGTCGCCGCGCTGGCGGAAGAGCTGAAGGCTGATCTGATCGTGATGGGCCGGCGCGGCCGGGGCGCCGTCGCGGGGCTCCTCTTCGGCTCGGCGAGCCAGGAGGTTCAGCGCGCCGCGCCCTGCGCCGTGCTGACGGTGATCTGATCCGAAACGCGTAACGTCTTGCCGCCGCCGCCGCGGCGCCGTTTCCTTGCCCTGACGCGGGCGGGGAGGCGCAGCGTGGCGGAGATCGTCGAGTCGGGGCGGGACCCTCAGGCGGCGCGGCAGGCCCTGCTGCGCCGGTTGCGGCGGCTTCTGCTGCCGACGCTGATCGTCGCCGCGATTGTCGCCGGCGCCGTTGGCAGCGCCTGGCTCTCATGGCGGACCACCGCGGAAGGCGCGCGCGGCGTCGCCCGCGCCTATGTCGAGGCGGTGGACCTTCGCGTGCGGGAACGCGTGGCGGGCTACTTTTCGCCGGCGGAAAAGGCGGCGGAGGTGATCGCCGCCTCGCTCCGGAGCGCCGATCTCGGCCGCTGGGGCCCGCGCCAGTTCGACCGGGTGAGCCGCTCCTATCTTCGCGCCTATCCGCAGCTTCTCAACATCTATGTCGGCGCCGAGGACGGCTCCTTCATGATGACGACGCGCGGCGAGGCGGGCGGCTACACCCGGAAGCTGGTGCGCTTCGAGGAGGGCGTCCGCCGCGTGGCGGTAGAGCGGCTCGGCCCTAACGGCGAGGTGCTCGAAAGCAGCGAGACGCCGGACGATCCCTACGACCCGCGGACGCGGCCCTGGTATTCCGCGGCGCTCGCCTCCGACCGGCCCTACTGGACGCCGATCTACCGCTTCTTCACCGCCGACAGCCTCGGTTTCACCGTGGCGCAGAAGGTGGAGGGCGAGGTCGCCGGCGTCGTCGGCGTCGATCTTCTGCTCCGGGATCTCGAAAGCTTCCTCGACGGCCTGCCGCTCGGCGATGGCGGGGTCGCCTTCGTGATCGACGGCGATGGCCGCTTCGTCGCGCCGCCGCCGGTCGGCCGGCGGCCGGACGAGGCGGCGCCGGCCGGAATCGAGGACGTGGAATCGCCGGAACTGAAAGCGGTCTACGACCGGTTCCGCATCGAAAAGGACTTTCGCGGCCAGTTCGAGGTGATGGGGGAGTGGCGGCTCGTGTCCTTCTCGTCGCTCGAGCTCTCGCTCGGGCGGGACTGGTGGCTGATCTTCTCGATCCCCGAGACCGCGCTCGTCGGCTTCGTCGAGCGGGCGATGCGGTGGTCGCTGCTGGCCAGCGTCATCGTCGCGGTGCTTTCCGCCGCGCTCCTCGCGGTCGTCGGCATCCAGGCGCGCCAGGCGGAGCGGCGGATGGCGCGGCTCGATCTCGACAACGCCCGCCTTCGGGACGCGGAGGACGCCTATGCGGAACTCGCCCGCGTCGCCGTCGGCGCGGAGCCGCTCCGGGCGCTCCGGGCGGCGACCGAGATCGCCGCCCGCGCGACCGGCGCGCGCCGGGTCGGGATCTGGCGGCTGGAGGCGGCGGGCGAGCGGCTCGTCTGCCTCGACCGGTTCGACGCAGGCGCGGGCGGCCATGCGGCGGGGGACCAGATCGAGGCGCGGCGCTGCCCCGCCGCCTTCGAGCGCATGGAACGGGCGCAGCCCTTCGCGCTCTTCGCAGCCGAGGCGGAGACCGACGCCGCGGCCGGCGAGATCGCCGCGCATTACCTCGAAGAGGCCGGGGCCGAGGCGCTGATCGCCGCGCCGGTCGCCGCCGCCGGGCGCCTCGCCGGCTGGGTCTGGATCGAGGATTCGGGCGAGCGGTCGGAGCCGACGGTGGACGCCTCCGCCTTCGCCGAGGCGATGGCGGGGCTGGTCGCCGCGCAGCTTCCTCGCGCCCGCGCGGAGGCCGGCGGCGCGGCGGAGGCCGAGGCCGAGGGCGGGCGCCTTCCCGAAGGCGTGGCGGAAGGCGGGCTCGCCCCGCTCGCCGACCGGCGCCGGGCGGCGCGGAGCCGCGCCTTCGCCGAGCGCGGCCTCGCGGCGGATGCCGGCGGCGGCGTGCTTGACGGCGTCGCGGTCGCCGTCGTCGAGTTCCATGACGGCCCCGCGCTCGCCGCGCCGGTCGGCCCCGGCGGCGCGACGATCCTTGACCGCGCGGTGGCCGTCGCTTGCGGCCCCGAAGGCGGGGAGCCGCCGGTCGCCTATGCGCGGCTCGAAGGGCGCCGGCTCATCCTCGCCGATGACGGGGAGGGGGATCCGGCCCGCGCCGCGGAGCGGGTCGCCGGCCTCGCGCTCGACCTTCAGGAAGCGGTGCTCGCCGCAAGCCGGGCGCTCGGCCGGCGCGCCGGTCGGCGGCGGCTCCTTTCCATCGGCCTCGATCTCGGCGAGGCCTTCGCCGCGCGGGTCGGCCCCGACGGCGCGTTCAATCTCTGGGGCGGCGCGGTCGATCTCGCCGCGTCGCTCGCAGCTTCGGGCGAGGAGCGCGTCCTGGCGACCGAGTCCGCCGCCCGCGCCGCGCGCGCCGCGTTCGCCTCGCAGCGGCGGGGCGGCTTCTACGCCGCCGGGATCGGCGAGATCGACGTCCATCTCGTGCAGGCGCGGCGATGAGGAAGCGGGACAGGTTCGCCGCTGGCGCCGGCGCGCTCTTCGGCGGCTTCGCCTGGGTCCCTGACCTCGCGGCTCTGGCGACAGGCGCGGTCTTCGAATGCCTCCGCCCCCTCACCTGGCGGCGGACGGCGCGGGACGAGTTTCGCCGCTGGCTCGACATCGCGGCGCGCGAGCCGCTCGTCGCCGTTCTCGCCATCGGCGCGTTGATCGGTCTCGGCCTCGTCCTCCAGGCGATCGAGCTTCTGCGGCAGTTCGGGCAGGAGGCGCTGGTCCGCGAGGTGGTGATCGTGCTCCTGATCGAGCAGATCGCGCCGGTCGCGGTCGGCCTCCTTGTCATCGGCCGCACCGGACTCCTCCTTTTCGAAGAAATCGCCGCCTCCCGCCGGAGCGGGGAGCTTGCCGCGCTGGAGGCAATGGGCGCGGACCCCTTTCTGGTCGAGATCGCCCCGCGCCTTGCAGCCATCTCCATCGCCGCCTTCGCGCATTTCACGCTCCTCGCCGCGACGACGCTGATCGTCGGCTATGGCGCGGCGAAGGTCTCGGGCGCGCCGATCGGCTCGCTCGCCTTCGCCATCGACGAGGCGCTCGGCGCGGTCGGCGGCGCCGGCCTCGCGCTGGCCGGGTTCAAGTCCTGGGCGATCGGGCTTCTCGTCGGCGCCGCCTTCGCGCTGACGGCGATGGAGCCGCGGCCGCGCCTCACCGCCGCGTTCCTTCGCGCCTTCGTCGCCATGCTCGCCGCCGGCGTGACGCTGACGGTGCTAGCGTGAGGGCGCGCGCCTTCCGCGCCCGGCCGGCGCTTGAACTGCGGGGCGCCGCGCTCGCGCCGGGCGCGCCGCCGCTCGACCTCCGGCTCGACGAGGGGGAGATCGTCTGGCTTTGCCTCGGCGAGGCGGGAACCAGCGGCCGGCTCCTCGACCTCGCCAGCGGCCTGCTCGCCCCGGCCGCCGGCGCGGTGCGGGCGCTCGGGCTCGACTGGCGGGCGCTCGGGGCGCGGCAGGCGGCGGCGCTTCGCGGGCGGATCGGCCGGCTCCTGCCCGCCGGCGCCTGGGTCCCGCATCTCAGCATCGCCGAGAACGTCGCGCTCCGGCCGCTCCACCATACGGACCGGTCGCGTGCTGCGCTTCTCGACGAAGCCGCTGCGCTCTGCCGTCATTTCGGTCTCGCCGGCGCGCCGCTCGATGCGCCGGGCGACGTCTCGCGCGAGACGCTGCAACGGGCTACGCTCGCCCGCATGTTCATCGACGCGCCAGCGCTCCTCCTGATCGACGAGACGGCGGAGCCGATCCCGGGGCCGCTGGTCGCCCCCACGGCGAATTCGGCGCTGGCGGCGGTCCGCTCCGGCGCAGCTGCGCTCTGGATCACCGACGCCAACCACAACGAGGGGCCGGCGCTGATGGCGGAGGCGCGGCGGCTCCGGCTCGGCCGCGACGGCATCGTCGCCGCGGGCCGCGAGGTCTTCGCGTGAGCGCTCTGGCGCGCGGCCCGCTCGGGCGCGGCGGCGGGCTCGTCGCCCTCCTCGCGCTCGCGCTCTTCGTCCTCGCGGTGACGCAGGCGGGGTTTCTCCGGAACCTCCTCTCCGCCGATCACCAGCTTCGAGTGACGATGCCGCCCGAAGGCGTCGCCGGCCTCGCCGAGGGCGCGCGGGTGGAGATCCTCGGCGCGACGGCGGGGCGGGTCGAGAACATCGTCGTCAGCCCGGACCGGGAATTCTACGCCGAGGTCTCGATCGACCCCGATCTCGGCGCCTTCGTGCGGCGGGATTCGAACGTGCTGATCCGGCGGCAATTCGCCATCGCCGGCGCCTCCTATCTCGAAATCTCGGCCGGATCAGGCGATCCGATGGACTGGGATTACGCGGTGCTCGCCGCCCGCGCGGAGAGGCCGCCGACGGACGATCTCGGCCGGCTCCTCGACGAGCTTCGCGGCAAGGTGTTCCCGATCCTCGACGACGCGGGCGTCGCCGTCGCCGCGCTCGCCTCGGCCGTCTCGGCGCTGGAGCGGCCGGATGGGCCGTTCCAGTCATTCCTCGTCACGCTCGGCGATATCGGCGCGCGGATCGAGCGGGGCGAAGGCGTCGCGGGCAAGCTCCTGACCGACGACACGCTGATCATCCAGCTCCAGGCGGCGCTCGACGGCGTCTCGGGCATGATGGCCTCGCTCGACCAGGCGCTCGCCTCCGTCGCGGTCGTCGCCGGGCGGATCGAGCGGGGCGAAGGGGCGGTGGGGCGGCTTCTTTCCGACGACGCGCTGGCGCGCGAACTCGAAGCCGCCGCCTCGGGCGCCGCGGCGCGGATCGCCGAGGCCGAGGCGGCATTCGCCGCCATCAACGCCGCCGCCGCCCGGCTCGACCGGGGCGAGGGCGCGCTCGGCCGGCTCCTCACCGACGACACGCTGGTGCGGGAGGCCGAGGCCGCCGCCGAGGCGGCTGCGAAGAGCCTCGCCGCGCTCGGCCCGGCGGTCGAAAGCCTCAACGTCGTCACCGGGCGGATCGCGGCCGGGGAGGGCGGCGTCGGCCGTCTTCTCGCCGACGACAGCCTCGTGCGCGACGTCGAGGCGGCGACGGTGGCGGCGACAAGGCGGATCGAGGCGCTGGACGCCCCGCTCGCCTCGCTTTCGGCGGTCGCCGGCCGGCTCGAACGCGGCGAAGGGGCGGCGGGCCGGCTCCTCGCGGACGAGGCGACGGCGCGGGACCTCACGGCCGCCATCGCCGCGCTTTCGGCGACGCTTGAGCGGATCGATAGGGGCGAGGGCAGCATAGGTCGCCTCTTCTCCGACGACCGGCTGGCGATTGAGGCGGAGACGGCGCTCGCCGCGGCCGCGACCAGCCTCGCGGCGCTCAGCCCAGCGGTAGAGAACCTTTCGGCGGTCTCCGCCCGCCTCGCCGCCGGGGAGGGCAGCGCCGGGCGCCTCCTCTCCGACGAGACGCTCGCGCGGGAGCTTGAAGCCGCCGCCTCCGCCGCCGCGCGGCGGGTCGAGGCGCTGGACGCCCCGCTCGCCTCTCTCACGGCCATCGCCGCCCGGCTCGAACGCGGCGAGGGCGCGGCCGGGCGGCTCCTGACCGACGACCGGCTGGTGCGGGAGCTTGAGACGGCGATGGCCGGGATCAACGCGCAGATGGACGGGCTCTCGGTGCTGATCGCCAACGCCGCTGTCGCGAGCGAGGAGATCGCCGTGCTCTCGGGCTCGCTGAGCGAAGCGGCGTCGGGCGCGCCGGCAATGATGGAGGATGTCGGCCGGGCCGCCGGGGCGGCGGCGCGGGTCGGCGACGAGGCGGCGCGGACGCTGCCGGCCGCCACCGCCGCGCTCGAACAGGCGGCCGAGGCGACGCGGGACCTGCCGCTCCTTCTCGCGCAGACGCAGAAGACGATGGCGGAACTCGAAACCCTGCTGCGGCAGATCCAGACCTCCTGGCTGATCGGCGGCAGCGGCGGCGGAGCTTCCGATTCCGGGCTCCGCCCGACCGAGGTGCGGCCGTGAGGCGGGCGGCGCTCCTCTTCGCGCTCCTCCTCGCCGCCTGCGCCGGCGGCGAGCCGGCGGGGGAGGCGCCGCCGCCGGCGGACGAGACGCTGGAGAGCCAACTCTCGCTCGCCCGTTTCGCCTTCCGGGAGGCGCGCTATGACCGCGCCGAGGCGATCTATCTTCGCGCCCTCGGCCGGGCGCGGGAGCGGGACGACCCGGCGGCCTATGCGCTCGTCTCCTACGAGCTTGCGGCGACCCGGCTCCGGCTCGGCGACGCGGCGGGCGCCACGTGGATCGCGTCGGATGCGGAGGCGGCGCTCGCCCGCCGCGGCGCGCCGGCGGACCCGCGCCTCGCCCTCGTCGCCGGCGCCGCGGCGCTGGCGCTCGACGAGGCGGCGCTGGCGCTGGAGCGGGCGGGGGATGCGGAGGCGGCGACGGAGCCCGCCCTCGCCGCCCGCGCCCATTGGCTCGCCGGCCGCGCCGCCGCCGCGCTCGGCGACTCGTCGCGCCTTGCGCGCGCGGCGGCGGCGCTCGCGGCGAGCCCGGGCGCGGACCCGGCGGACGAGGCCGATCTCGCCGCCCGCCTCGCCGCCGCGGAGGGCCGCCATGAAGAGGCCCGCAAAGGTTTCGAGGCCGCGGCCGCGCTCCGCCAGCAGGCGCTCGACTATGGCGCGATGGCCGAGGCGCTGGCGGCGGCGGCCGGGGCGGCGGCGGCGCGTGGCGATCCCGCGGCGGCGGCCGATCTCTGGCTCCGCGCGGGCCGCTCCGCCGCCGAGCGGAAGGAGGCGCGCGCGGCGCTCTGGCTCGACGAGGCGGCGCGCGCGGCGGAGGCCGCGGGCCTGCCCGATGTCGCCCGCGCCGCGGCGGCGGCGCGAAAGGGAAGCTGATCTTCCCTCCCGCCCCGCGCCCCGCCATGATGGCGCGACCCAAGAGGAGACGACCCATGCTTGACCGTCCCGGCTCCGCCGCCTGGGCCGAACGCGCCGCCGCCGTGCTGCCGGGCGGCGGCTTCGGCAATTTCGACCCGACGATCTTCATCCGCGAGGGCAGGGGCGCCCGCGTCACCGACGAGGACGGCCGGGAATACGTGGACCTCCTGATCGGCTCAGGGCCGATGCTGGTCGGCCATTCGCACCCCGAGGTGCTGGAGGCGGTGCAGGAGCAGGTGGCGAAGGGGCTGACCTTCTTCGCCAACAACGCCGCGGGCGTGGAACTGGCCGAGGAGATCGTCCGCGCCGTGCCCTGCGCCGAGCAGGTGCGGTTCCTTTCCACCGGCGGCGAGGCGGACATGTACGCCATGCGCCTCGCCCGCGCCTTCACCGGGCGCGAGCTGATCCTGAAATTCGAGGGCGGCTATCACGGCATGTCGTCCGAGGCGCAGATGAGCCTCGCGCCGACGCGGCTCGTCAACTTCCCCGAGGCGGCGCCGGACAGCGCCGGCATCCCCGAGGGCGTCCGCGCCGCGGTGCTGGCGGCCCCCTTCAACGACCCGGCCTATCTCGAAAGCCTGCTCGCCGAGCGGGGCGGTGAGATCGCCGGCATCATCGTCGAGCCCCTGCAGCGGATCATCCCGCCCGCGCCGGGCTTTCTCGAAACGCTCCGCGCGCTCTGCGACCGCTACGGGATCGTGCTTATCTTCGACGAGGTCGTCACCGGCTTCCGCTTCGCCTATGGCGGCGCGCAGGAGGAGTACGGCGTGACGCCGGACCTCTGCACCCTCGGCAAGATTGTCGGGGGCGGCTTCCCGCTCTCGGCGGTGGCCGGCAAGCGGGAGATCATGGCCTGTTTCGACAAGGCCGCGGCCGGGGACCGCTGGCTGATGATGATCGGCACGCTCTCCGGCAACCCGGTCGCCGCCGTGGCGGGGCTGAAGACGATGGAGATCCTCCGCCGCCCGGGCGCCTATGACGACCTGAAGGCGAAGGGCGCGCGCATCGCCCGGCTCTTCTCCGAGCCGCTGGCGAAGCGGGGGATCGCGCACCGGAT
>CALFYQ010000283.1 GCA_937952085.1 uncultured Paracoccaceae bacterium
CCACCTCGCCCGGTTCCTGACGCTGGAGGAGGCGGCCTGACATGGACGGAGCGGGCTTCGGAGAGAAACGCACCCTCGAAGCCCTCCCCCATGACAGCGCCTGGGGCCATGTCTCCGGCGAGGCCCGCTATGCGGACGACCTGCCGGAGCCGCCCGACATGGTCCATCTCGCGCTCGGCCTCTCCACGGTCGCGCGCGGGCGCATCCTTTCCGCCGATCTCTCCGCCGTCCGAGCCGCGCCGGGCGTGATCCGCCTCATCACCGCCGACGACGTGCCGGGGATCAACGACACCGGGCCGGTCGTCCATGACGAGCCGGCCTTCGCGCTCTCGGAAACGGGCGAGAGCGTGGCGGTCTCGTATCACGGCCAGTGCCTCTTCGCCGTCATCGCGGAAACGCGGGAGGCGGCGCGGCTCGCCGCCCGCCTCGCGAAGATCGAATATGCGGAGGAGGCGCCCGTTCTCACCGTGGACGACGCGATCCGCGAGAACTCCTTCTTCGGCGCGCCCTACCGGATGGCGCGGGGGGACGCCGCCGCCGCCATCGCCGCCGCGCCGATGCGCGCGTCGGGCGTGATCGAGATCGGCGGGCAGGAGCAGTTCTATCTCGAAGGGCAGATCGCCCTCGCGACGCCGGGGGAAGGGGACGACGTGCATGTCATCTCCTCCACCCAGCACCCGTCCGAAGGCCAGAAGGTCATCGCCCACAATCTCGACCTGCCGGCGAGCGCCGTCACGGTCGAGGTGCGGCGGATGGGCGGCGGCTTTGGCGGGAAGGAGACGCAAGGCAACCTCCCGGCCGTCGCCGTCGCGCTCGCCGCGAAGCTGACCGGGCGCCCGGCCAAGCTCCGGCTCGACCGGGACGACGACATGGCGCTGACCGGCAAGCGCCACCCGTTCCGCATCGCCTGGGAGGTCGGGTTCGACGCGGAGGGACGCATCCTCGGCGCGCGGTTCGAGCAATGGGCGAATTGCGGCTGGTCCACCGATCTCAGCCACGCCATCGCCGACCGGGCGATGTTCCACGCCGACAACGCCTATTTCTACCCGGCCGCCGAGATCGTCTCGCATCGCTGCAAGACCAACATCTGTTCGATGACCGCCTTCCGCGGCTTCGGCGGGCCGCAGGGCGTCGTCGGCGCGGAGCGGCTGATCACCGCCGTGGCCGAAGCGACGGGGCTCGACCCGCTGACCGTCCGCCGGCGCAACTTCTACGCCCCGATGGGCGAGGTCTCGGGCCGGAGCGTCACGCCCTACCACATGATCGTCGAGGATTGCGTGATCGACGAGATCGTCTCCGATCTCGCCCGCGCCTCCGACTACGAGCGCCGGAGGGAGGAGATCGCCGCCTGGAATGCGGCGAACCCGGTCCTGAAGCGCGGCATCGCGCTGACGCCGGTGAAGTTCGGCATCTCCTTCACCACCACCTTCCTCAACCAGGCGGGCGCGCTCGTTCTCGTCTATCAGGACGGCTCGGTCCTCCTGAACCATGGCGGGACGGAGATGGGCCAGGGCCTTTATCGGAAGGTCCAGCAGGTCGCCGCCGCCGAGTTCGGCCTGCCGGTCGAGCGCATCCGCATCAGCGCGACGCGAACCGACAAGGTGCCGAACACGTCCGCCACCGCCGCCTCCTCCGGCTCCGACATGAACGGTATGGCGGTGAAGGACGCCTGCGAGCAGATCAGGCGCCGCATCGCCGGCCATCTCGGCGCGGAGGACGTGACCTTCGAGAACGGCATGGTCCGCTGGCCGGGCGGCGAGGCGGGCTGGGACGAGGTGATCCGCGGCGCCTATCTCACCCGGGTGCAGCTCTCCGCCTCCGGCTTCTACGCCACGCCGAAGATCCACTGGGACAGGGCCGCGGCGAAAGGCCGGCCCTTCTACTACTTCGCCTATGGGGCCGCGGTCACGGAGGCGCTGGTCGATGGGCTCACCGGCGAAAGCCGGCTCCTCCGCGCCGACGTGCTCCACGATGTCGGCCGCTCGCTCAACCCGGCGATCGACCTCGGCCAGGTCGAGGGCGGGTTCATCCAGGGCGTCGGCTGGCTGACGACGGAGGAGTTGGACTGGGATGCGAAGGGCCGCCTCCGCACCCACGCCCCGTCCACCTACAAGATCCCGACCGCGGCGGACCGGCCGGAGCGGATGTCCGTCCGCCTCTGGGAGAAGGGCGAGAACCGGGAGCTGACGATCCGACGCTCCAAGGCCGTCGGGGAGCCGCCGCTGATGCTCGGCGTCTCGGCCTTCCTCGCCATCGAGGATGCGGCGAAGGCGGCGGCCGGCGAATGGCGACCGCTCGACGCGCCGGCGACGGCGGAGCGGGTGCTGCTCGCCATCTCGTGAAGCGGGGCGCCAGAGGCCGCGCCCGGATTCAAGGTTGAATCAGAGGTTATCCATCTGATTTTCATATCACATTCCATTA
>CALFYQ010000284.1 GCA_937952085.1 uncultured Paracoccaceae bacterium
CGTCCCGCATCCGACGCCGGTCGAGCACCAGGTCGAGCATGCCGTGCTCATGGAGATACTCGGCGCGCTGGAAGCCCTCGGGCAGCGTCTCGCGGATCGTCTGCTCGATCACGCGCGGCCCGGCGAAGCAGATGAGCGCGCCCGGTTCGGCGATCTGGATATCGCCCAGCATGGCGTAGCTCGCCGTCACGCCGCCGGTCGTCGGGTGGGTTAGGACGGCGATGAAGGGGAGGCCCGCCTCCTTCACCATCTCCACCGCCACCGTGGTCCGCGGCATCTGCATCAGCGAGAGGATGCCCTCCTGCATCCGCGCCCCGCCTGCCGCGCAGAATACCACGAGCGGCGCGCCGACCGCGACCGCCGCCTCCGCCGCCGCGATCATCGCATTGCCCACGGCGACGCCCATCGAGCCCGCCATGAAGCCGAAATCCTGCGCCGCGACCACCGTGATGACGCCGCCGATCGTGCCCTTGCCGACCAGCATCGCCTCATCCTCGCCGGTCGTCTTCCGCGCCTCGCGGATGCGGTCGGGATAGCGCTTCTGGTCGCGGAAATGCAGCGGATCGGCCGGCGCCTCGGGGATCTCGATCTCGACGAAGGCGCCGCCGTCAAACAGGTGCTCCAGCCGGTCCCGCGGCCGGATCGGCATGTGGAAGGCGCAGGACGGGCAGACATGGAGATTGTCCGCCAGCTCCCGGTGGAAGATCATCTGGCCGCAGCCCTCGCACTTCGTCCAGAGGTTCTCCGGCATCTCGCGGCGCGAGAAGAGCGAGTTGATCTTTGGTCGGACGTAGTTGGAGATCCAGTTCATCGTCGGCGCTCCGGCGAGCCTTCGTGCGGCGCGCGAGAGATAGGCGGACGGGGCCCGGATTGCAACGCGGCGGCGGGCTTAGCCGCCCGCGGCCGCGATATCGCGTTTGATAGCGAGCCAGGCGCCTGATAAGAAGCGGTTTTTCCGATTGTCTGACAATCTGGACCGCGGCGGGCGCCATTGAAGCCTCGTCCGCCCGCCGGCAAGCATGGCGCGAACGCGCCCGGAGGAGACGCCGCATGCTCGAACTTTTCCGCACCTGCCCGGGGAGCTGGGTGGATTTCAACGGGCACATGCGGGACGCCTATTACGTTCTTCTCGTCTCCTTCGCGAACGACCGGACGATGGATGAGCTTGGCATGGGGCCGCGCTATCTTTCGGCCACCGGTCGAACGCTCTTCAACCTCGACAATCGCATTCGCTATCTCAAGGAGGCCAAGGCGGGGGACCGGCTGGCGGTGCGGATGCGGCTGATCGACCATGACGCGAAGCGGCTCCACCTCCATTCGGTGATCGTGAATCGCGCCGACGAGGCGCCGCTCGCCGTCAACGAGGCGGTGCTGCTTCACGTGGATCGGGACGGCGGACCGCGGGCCGAACCCTTCCCGCCCGAGATCGCCGCGCTGGTGGCGGCGCGGGCGGAGCGGGATGGCGGGCCGCTCCCCGATCTCAGGACCGGCGGGGTCGGCCTCCGCCGCTAGAGCCTCACGCGGAACGCCGCGGGCGCGCGAAAGTGCCAGCGCGGCGCGAAACGGACCGGGCCGGCGAGCCGGAGCCCGGGGCGCCGCGCGAAGAGCGCCTTGAGCGCGAGGCGGATCGTCAGCCACCCCAGCCCGGCGGCGAGGCAATGGTGCGGGCCCGCGCCGAAGGCGAGATGCGGCGCGGCCGCCCGCGACGGGTCGAACCGGTCGGGCTCCGCCAACCCCTCCGGATCCCGCCCCGCGGCGGCGACGAGGAGCGCGACCGGCGCGCCGCAGCGGATCGGGCGGCCGCCCGCCTCGGCGTCCGCCTGCGCGAAGCGGACGAGCAGGTGGAGCGGCGGGTCGAACCTCAGCGCCTCCTCCATCGTGCGGCGGGCCGCCGCTTCATCGGCGAAGAGCGGCGCAGGATCTATGCCGGCCTCCAGCACCGCCCGAACCGCGAGGAGGATCGCGTGCGCCGTCGCCTCGTGGCCGGCGACGAGGAGGAGGACGACGAGCGCGGTCGCCTCCTCCGGCGAAAGCCGCCCTTCGCCCGCCCCGGCGGCGGCGATCCGGCCGAAAAGATCAGCCCCCGGCGCCGCCTCGGCGGCGGCGAGCCGCGCCCCGACCCAGCGCCCGGCGTCGGCGAGCGCGCGGTCCGCCGCTTCGCGCCGCTCCGGCCCGGCGCCGTGAGCGAAGACGGCGAGGACCGCGCGCGACCAGGCGAGAAGGCGCGGCGCCTCGGAAAGCGGCGCGCCGAGAAGCCGGGCGGTGACATAGAGCGGCAAGGGGAGCGCGAAGGCGGGGAGAAGGTCCGCCTCCCCGCCTTCGAACCGGTCGATCAGCCGATGCGCCAGCGCCTCGATCTCCGGCGCGAGGGCGGCGACCGCGCTTGAGGCGAACCCGCGGAGCGCGGGGGCGCGGAGCCGGCCATGCGCGGGCGGATCAAGGTTCAGCATCGAATGCCGCTCGAAATCGGCGAAGGCGCCACGCTCCGGCGACGGCGGCGACGGGTCCGCGCGGCCGAAATCGGGGCTACGGAGCACCGCGTCGATCTCAGCCCGGCGCGCCAGCGCGACCATGCCGAGATCGGACCAGAAGACCGGACCCGGCGCGGCGAGAAGGCGCAGGTAGAACGGAAACGGGTCCGCGACGAAGCCGGGCGCGCCCGGCGACTGGGCGACTCGCAGAAGCTCCATGCGGCAGTCTCGCGCCGCCCCGTGCGGGATGTCACGCGCGGGCCGCGGGGCGCGTGACCTTTCGCACCGCGGGCCGACCCTCGCCATGGCCTCGCCAGCAGGCCTTCCCATCTCGAGGCGACGGAACCGATGGAAGGAAGACCCCATGCCTTACTATCGCGTCTACGACATCCGCTGGACCCCGCCGGCCGACGCGGCCGCAGAGGATGATGCGCCCGTCATCGTGAGGATCCTCGGATCCAGCGGAGACCCGGTGATCGCGCAAGGCGGGGCCGACACGCTCGACTTCACCTCGGCGGAGCTAGAAACTGCGGACGCCGCCGTGCCGTTCCACCGCATCATCGACAACACGATCTACGGCTCGACCCCGGGCGCGGAGGATGGCGGCGGCGGAACCTACGTCCTCCCCGAGATCGACGACGAGGCGCTGGTCGCGTTCGAGCCGGGCGACGCGCTTCTCTGCCCCCCCCCGCCCTTGCCCCGCCCCGCCGGCCGCACTACGAAACTCCCGACGCGAGGCGGCGGGAGCGCGGCATGGCCGGACGGGCGATCTGGACCTTCTACGAAGGCGAATGGCGGGAGGGCGCGACGCAGATCCTCTCGGCCGCCGATCACGGGACCTGGCTCGGCTCCATGGTCTTCGACGGCGCCCGCGCCTTCGACGGGATGGCGCCGGATCTCGGCCTTCACTGCGCGCGGGTGAACGAGAGCGCCCGGCGCATGGGGCTGAAGCCCACCCTTTCCGACGAGGAGATCACCGGCCTCGCCCGCGAGGGGATCGCGAAGTTCCCGAAAGGGGCGCATCTCTACGTCCGGCCGATGGTCTGGGCCCGCTCCGGCGGCATGTTCATGGTCGATGTGGACCCGGAGTCGACCGCCTTCGCGCTCTGCCTCGAGGAGCGGCCGATGGCCGAGCCGAAGGGCGTCACCATGTGCGAGACCCGGTTCCGCCGGCCGACGCCGGACTGCATGCCGACCGACGCCAAGGCGGCCTGCCTCTACCCGAACAACGCGCGGATGCTGCGCGAGGCCGCGGCCCGCGGCTTTCAGAACGCCATCGTGAAGGACGCGCTCGGCAACGTCGCCGAGACCGCGACTTCGAACATCTTCCTCGCCAAGGACGGCGTGGCGATGACGCCGATCCCGACCGGCGTGTTCCTTGACGGCATCACGCGGCGGCGCATCATCTCCCTTCTCCGCGCCGATGGCGTCGAGGTGGTGGAGAAGACGCTGACGATGGCCGACTTCCTCGACGCCGACGAGGTTTTCACCACCGGCAACGCGATGAAGGTGATGCACGTCACCAAGCTCGAGGACCGGGACTATCAGCACGGCCCCGTGGCGCGGCGCGCGCGCGCGCTCTACTGGGACTACGCGGCGAGCCAGGCGGCATGAGCAACCCGACGAAGGCGCTGATCCAGCGCTACTATTCTTCCTTCAACGCCGGCGACATGGGCGGCATGCTGGCGCTTCTCTCCGACGATATGCGCCATGACGTGAACCAGGGCCCGAGCCGGTTCGGCAAGACCGCCTTCGCCGAGTTCTGCGTCCACATGGCGAAATGCTACCGTGAGCGGCTGGACCATATTGTCATCATGGTTTCCGAGGACGGCACGCGGGCGGCGGCGGAATTCCTCGTCCACGGCGAATATCTCGCCACTGACGAAGGGCTGCCGCCGGCGAAGGGCCAGCGCTACACGCTGCCGGCCGGCGCCTTTTTCGAGGTCGCGGGCGGGCTGATCCGGCGGGTGACGACGTTTTACAACCTGCCGGAATGGACGCGTCAGGTCTCCCGGTGAGCCTTCGGGTCGCGCCGCTGCCGCAGGCGACGATCGCGGCGCGGCTCGACGACCTCGCCTCTCTTCGTATCCGGGTCTTCCGCGACTGGCCCTATCTCTATGACGGCGATCTCGACTACGAGCGTCGCTATCTCCGCCCCTATGCCGAAAGCGCGGGGGCCGTGGTCGTCGGCGCCTGGGACGGGGCGCGGCTCGTCGGCGCCGCCACCGGCGCGCCGCTCGAAGACCATGCGGCGGCGTTCGGCGCCCCCTTCGCCGCCAGCGGACGGCGGATCGAGGACTATTACTACTGCGCCGAATCCGTGCTTCTGCCGGACTATCGCGGCCAGGGCGCCGGGCGGGCGTTCTTCGAGCATCGGGAGGCGAAGGCGCGCGAGGTCGGCCGGCCGAATATCTGCTTCTGCGCCGTCGTGCGGCCGGCCGACCACCCGGCCAGGCCCGCGGAATATGAGCCGCTGAACCCGTTCTGGCGCCGGCTCGGCTACGCCCCGGCCGAGGCGCTGACGGCGCGCTTTTCCTGGCGCGATGTCGGCGACACGGCCGAGACCGAAAAGACCATGCAGTTCTGGGAGAAGCGCCTGTGACCATCGTCGCCGCCGCCGCCTATCCGATTTCCGCGCCGAAGGACTTCGCGGAATGGGAGGCCAAGACAACCGCCTGGGTCGGGGAGGCGGCGGGGCGCGGCGCGAAGGTGCTGGTCTTCCCCGAATACGGGTTGACCGAACTCGCCGCGCTCGGCGGCAGGCGCTGGGGCGAGGATCATTTCGGCGCCATCGCCGCCATCGCCGAGGCGGCGCCCGAGGCGGCGAAGCTCTTCGCCCGGCTCGCCGCGACGCATGGCGTCTTCATCCTCGCCGGCTCGACCCCGGTGCAGGACGGCAACCGCCTCGTCAACCGCGCCTTCCTCTACGCGCCGGGCGGCGGCGCGACGCCGATCGACAAGCTTGCCCCGACGCGGTGGGAGCGCGAGGCGATCGACATGAAGGGGGGCGAGGGCCCCACCGTCTTCGACACGCCGGCGGGGCGGTTCGGCGTGCTGATCTGCTACGACTCCGAGTTCCCGCTCCATGCCCGCGCGGTGGCCGAGGCCGGCGCCACCACGCTCCTCATCCCCTCCTGCACCGAGACGGAGGCGGGCTATTGGCGGGTCCGCATCGGCGCGCAGGCGCGGGCGCTGGAGAACCAGTTCTGGGTCGCGCAGGCGCCGCTGATCGGCAACGCGGACTGGGCCGAGATGGTGGAGACGAACCGGGGCGCGGCGGGCGTCTACGGCCCGCCCGATCTCGGCTTTCCGCCGGATGGCGTGGCCGAGCTTGGCGGGCGCGAGCGGCCGGGCTGGGTCGTCGCGAACTGCGACCCGGCGCCGGTCAAGCGGGTGCGCAAGGACGGCGGCGTCCTCAACTTCGCGCATTGGCCGGAGCAGGCGGCGAAGGTCCGCGTCTCCGAGGTGACGTTAAGGTAACCTGCGCCTGGCGCAGACCGGCCCTGCATGGGCGGCGCGTTCACAGGCCCGGCGCGAGGCTCCATTTCTGTTGCAACGCAACATTCCATGGAGAGACCCATGAAACGCCTGACGAACGGGCCGGCCGCGGCGCCCCTCGCCCTCTGGTTCGCGGCGCGCGACTGGCTGCGCTATGCGCGGATGTCGGATGCGGAACTGGCCGTCCACGATCTCGACCGCGCCGGGGTGACGGGCCGCGTCGCGCGGCGCTACTTCCACTGACGGCTGGGGCGGCGCGCCGCCCCGAGCCATGCGGAACGGGTCGCGCGGCGACGCCCGGCCCGATTTCGCCGTATCAATCAGGCGCTGTGCGCGCCCTCGGCCAGCGTGCGGACGAAGGCGAGCACCTCCGCCGGCGCCTCGCCCGCGCCGATCCGGTCGACGATGGCGGAGCCGACCACCACGCCGTCGGCCACCTTGCCGATCTCCGCCGCCCGCGCCGGCGTCTTCACGCCGAAGCCGACGCAGACCGGCAGGCCGGTCGCCGCGCGGATGCGGGCGACTTCGGGGGCCACCGCCGCCGCCTCGGCCTCCGCCGCGCCGGTGATCCCGGTGATCGAGACGTAATAGACGAAGCCCGACGTGTTCCGCGCCACCGCGGGCAGCCGGCGGTCATCCGTCGTCGGCGTCGCGAGCCGGATGAAGTGGAGCCCCGCGGCGCCGGCGGGAACGCAAAGCTCCTCGTCCTCCTCGGGCGGCAGGTCGACGACGATCAGCCCGTCGATCCCGGCCGCCTTCGCGTCGGCGATGAAGCGCGGCACGCCATAGGAATGGATCGGGTTGTAGTAGCCCATGAGCACGATCGGCGTCGCGTCGTCCGCCTCGCGGAAGGCGCGGGCGAGGCCGAGCGTCTTCGCCAGGGTCTGCCCGGCGCCGAGCGCGCGCTGGGCGGCGAGCTGGATCGAGAGGCCGTCCGCCATCGGATCGGTGAAGGGAACGCCAAGCTCGATCACGTCCACGCCGGCGCCGGGGAGGCCCCGGACGATCTCCAGCGAGGTCGCCTCGTCCGGGTCCCCCGCCATCACATAGGCGACGAAGGCCTTACGGCCCTCCGCCTCAAGCGCGGCGAACCGATCGGTCAGACGGCTCATGCTTCCCCTCCCCTAGCCTCCGTAGCGCTGCAGCAGATAGGCCGCCGCGCCGAACCCCTCGACGATGTCTTGGGTCGCCCGGCTGAAGAGATAGACCTCCTCGCCGACCTGACCGTAATAGTAGCCCGTCCGCGGGGCGCGGAGCCCGTAGCGGCTGTAGTCGCGGATCACGATCACCTCGCGCTCCGGCGCGCGCTCCCGGTAGACGCGCGTCTCGACGCGGGCGCCGCCGCACCAGCCCTTCTTGGCGTGGCCCGGCGGGCAGTGCGGCGGCTGCGCCTCGGCGAGCTGCGGCGCGGCGAGGGTGAGCGCGGCCACGGCCGCGGCGACGGGTGCGATCTTCCTGAACATGCGTCCGCTCCTCTTTCGGTTCGGACGGCGTCCCCGCGCCTCAGTCGTCCTTGCGGAAGAACTTCTTCTCGCGCGGCTTGCCGTCCCACCCGGTCGATTTGCGAGGCTTTTTGTCGTCACCGTCGCGATTCTGGGGCGATTTCGAGGCATAGGGCCGTTTCGCCGGGCGGCTGTCGCCGTCGTCGTCGCGGCGCGGCCGCGGCGGGCGGGACGGGCGGTCGCCGTGGTCCTCGCGCATCTCCCACTTCTTCAGGAGCTTCGCGTTGAACACGTCCCGGCCGATCTCGCCCTCGTTGCACCAGACGACGGCGATGTTCTCGCCATCGACCGCCTCGACCGCCATGCGCATCGAGCCGGAGACGAGGACGACGAGGTCGCCCATTTCGTAAGCCATGATTGGCCCTCTCAGAGTTTGCGGCCGAGCGCTTCGGCCACTGTGAAGATGTCCTTGTCGCCCCGCCCGCACATGTTCATCACGAGCAGCGCGTCCTTCGGAAGGGTCGGCGCCAGCTTTGTCACATGGGCGAGAGCGTGGGCGGGTTCGAGCGCGGGGATGATCCCCTCCGTCTCGCAGGAGAGCTGGAACGCTTCGAGCGCCTCCGCATCGGTGACGGAGACATATTCGACCCGGCCCGTGTCATGCAGCCAGGCATGCTCCGGCCCGATGCCCGGATAGTCGAGCCCGGCCGAGATGGAATGCCCTTCGAGGATCTGCCCGTCCTCGTCCTGCAGGAGATAGGTGCGGTTGCCGTGGAGGACGCCGGGGCGCCCGCCGGTGAGCGAGGCGGCGTGCTCGTTCCGCGCGTCCACCCCGTGGCCGCCCGCCTCGACGCCGACGATCCGGACCGAGGCGTCGTCGAGGAACGGGTGAAAGAGGCCCATCGCGTTCGAGCCGCCGCCGATGCAGGCGACGAGAACGTCGGGCAGGCGCCCTTCCCGCTCGAGCATCTGGGCCTTCGTCTCCTTGCCGATGATCGACTGGAAGTCGCGCACCATGGCCGGATAGGGGTGCGGGCCGGCGACGGTGCCGATGCAGTAGAACGTGTCGCGCACGTTCGTCACCCAGTCGCGCAGCGCCTCGTTCATCGCGTCCTTGAGCGTGGCGCGGCCCGACGTGACCGGCACCACCTCGGCCCCGAGGAGCTTCATGCGAAAGACGTTGGGGCTCTGCCGCTCGACGTCGGTCTTGCCCATGAAGACCACGCATTTGAGCCCGAACTTGGCGCAGACCGTCGCGGTGGCGACGCCGTGCTGGCCGGCCCCGGTCTCGGCGATGATCCGCGTCTTGCCCATGCGGCGGGCGAGAAGGATCTGGCCGAGCACGTTGTTGATCTTGTGCGCGCCCGTGTGGTTGAGCTCGTCCCGCTTGAAATAGACCT
>CALFYQ010000285.1 GCA_937952085.1 uncultured Paracoccaceae bacterium
GGCAGCCCCACGTCTTCACAGGGAGCCTCTTCGGCCGGGTCATCGGCCCCTCCCGAACGCAAGCGGCGCGCCTTCCGGCGCGCCGCCTTCTAGTCTCCGCAGGCCGCGGCCCGCAACCTTGTCCCGCGGGCCTCAGCCCGCGAAAAGCTCACTTCTTCTTGCGACCGAGGCCGATCTGCTTGGCCAGCGCCTGCCGCGTCCGGGCGTAGGCAGGGGCGACCATCGGGTAATCGGCCGGCAGCGCCCACTTCGCGCGATACTGCTCCGGCGTCATGCCGTAGGCGGTGGCGAGGTGCCGCTTCAGCATTTTCAGCTTCTTGCCGTCCTCGAGGCAGACGATGTGGTCGTCGAAGACGGACTTCTTCACCGGCACCGCCGGCTCCTGCTTCGGCGCCTCGGCCTCCTTCGGCTGGGCGAGGCCCGCGAGCGTCCCGAAGACGGACTCGATCATCCCCGTCAGCTCCGCCGGCGTGACCGTGTTGTTCGCGACATGCGACGACACGATCTCGGACGTGAGCGCGAGAAGCTCCGACCGGTCCAGTTGATCTTCCGACACGTGCATACTCCTGGTCTGGCTTACGTCGCGGCGCGCCGCTCCGGCCCGCCCGATGTCACAGGCGCCGGCGCTCGCAAGCGGCGCTTTCTTGACATTCGCGGTTCTATATTAGGGCGTGGGAATTGCAACCCCCTAATTCTTTCCCGATATCACGTTGAATCTCGATTCTGACGTCGGGGGACTATATGGGTATTTCATTCGTTCTGAATCGTTGATGCGGATCGCCGACACGCCTGTCAGGACGGCGGGGATGCGGCGCGAAACGGCGAAGGAGGCGCTACGCGGAGGCCGGGCCGCACGCGAACCATTTCTGCGAGGAGGCGACCTTCGCCGCCGAACCCGCCGCCCGCCTCTTTGAGTTCAACTGCCCCGCTGTACTGGCGCTCGAACCTGGCGCGTTCCCAATGAACACCACAAGGGCGTGGAGACGGCCCTGCGCCCGCTCACGACCCGGCCGCGCGGGGCCCCGGTGCTGGCGCATCGCGGCCGACCTGCGCCCAGGCAGCTGGCTCCTTATCGTCTTTGAAGGCGAGATTCCCTGTCCGTCGCTCGGCGGGACGCGCACGATCCGGGATGCCGCGGAGGTCTCGGCGACGCCGCGCCGCCGCGCCGCCGCGGCCCATTCGGTCGATCTCCACACCGATGAGATGATCGCCCGCGGCGGGGCTGCGCACCCGGCCAGTGGGGCTCAGGCGCGGCCGGCTCAGTCCCAGCGTCGCACCTCGCCGGTGACCCCGTCGAAGGCGCCGGGGATCAGCTCCCGAGCCAAGAACCGGTCCGGGTTGGTCGGCGGCGGGAAGGAAAGCCCGTGCGCCTGCGCCGTCTCCCGCGCGAAACCGAAGCGGCGGTAATAGGGCTCGTCCCCGACCAGCACGACGCGGCCCCAGCCAAGGTCCCGCGCCGTCGCCAGCGTGCCATGGAGGAGGAGGCCGCCGAGCCCCTCGCCCTGCCGCGTCGGGTGAACCGCGACCGGCCCGAGCAGCAGCGTCGGCCAGCCCGCCTCGCCGATTCGCACCGGCCAGTAGCGGATCGCCCCGCCCACCGCGCCGTATTCGTCCCGCGCCAGCTGGCAAAGTTCGGCCACCGGCGCCACGCCGTCCCGCAGGCGATAGGAGGAAAGCGCACGCCGGCCCGGCGCGAAGGCGAGGTCGTAGAGCCACTCGACTTCGTCGACGTCGTAGGGTCCCTCGCGGCTCAGCGTGAACATGCAGACCCCTTTTGGGGTCTTCGCCGCCCCTTGCGCCCGTCTGGTGGGCCGGTAGCATGTCGCCGAACGCCGCGTCCAGCGCGGCCGACGAGAGGCGGCATGTTCTATCGACCGGGCGAGGAGGATCACGGCCTCCCGCATAACCCCTTCAACGCGCTCATCACGCCCCGCCCGATCGCCTGGGTCTCCACCCGCGCGGCCGACGGGACGGCGAATCTCGCGCCCTTCAGTTTCTTCCAGGGCGCCGGCTACCAGCCGCCGATGATCTCGGTCGCGTTCACCGGCGCGAAGCTCGGCGCGCACAAGGGCGAGCGGAAGGACACGCTGGCGAACATCCGCGAGACCAAGGATTTTGCGGTGAACCTGGTTCCCGCCGCGCTGAAGGATGCGATGAACGCTTCCTCCGCCAATCTGGGCGTCGGCGAGAGCGAGTTCGTCGTCGCCGGCGTCACCGAGGCGCCCTGCAAGACGATCACCGCGCCCCGCGTCGCGGAAAGCCCTGCCTGCCTCGAATGCCGGCTGGTTCGCCTTGTGGAATTGCCGAACGAGGGGCCGGGCGAGAACGTCACGGTCTTCGGCCGGGTTCTCGGCATTCATATTTCCGAAACGATCCTGACGGACGGTCTGGTGGACCCGGCGAAATACCATCCGCTCGGGCGGATGGGCTATATGGACTATACGATCGTGTCCGAAGTCTTCGCCATGAAACGGCCCGACTGAGGGGCGCGCCATGAGCCCCGGAGACCCGCGCGGTCTGCCTCGCGGCCTTCCGGCGGCGGTCGCCCGCATCGCCGAGCGCGTCTCCAATCGCTGCGACAGGCGGAATCTCCCCTTCGACAAAGCGGCCAAGGGCCTCTTCCTCGTCGATCTTCACGCCGACACGCTGCTCTGGGGCATCGATCCGCTAGCGCCGCGTTCAGGCGGCCATATCGACGGACCGCGCCTCGCCGCCGCCGGGATCGGCCTTCAGATCTTCGCCGCGCCGACCTGGACGCCGCTGCCGTTCCGGCGGGAGGATGCGCGCATCGTCGTCAACAAGCGCGGCTTCGACCAGTCCCACGCGCTTTTTCCGACCGAGATGTTCCTCGCCGGGGGCACCCACGGCTTCAAGCGCCGCCGCGCCCTCCGCATCGCCCGCCGCTTTCACGAGATGATCGCGGAGAGCGCGGCCGAGGGCGCGCCCTTCCGCGCCCGCCCCGTCCTCGAGGCCGCCGATCTCGCCGGGCTCGGCGCGCCCGGTGCGAACCGCCACGAGATCGGCGTGATGCTGGCGCTCGAAGGGTTGCACTGGCTCCGCGCCGATGCGCCGCGCGACAAGGTGGAGACGGCGGTGAAGGAGCTTCACGCCGCCGGCTACCGGATGATGGCGCCGACGCATCGCTTCACCAACGGTCTCGCCGGCTCCAACGAGGATTCGGAGGGCCGGAACGGGCTCACCGGCGCCGGCCGCCGCTTCGTGAAGACCTGCCTCTCGATCGGCGTCGCGCTCGACCTCGCCCACGCTTCGCCGGCGACGATCCGGGAGGCCTGCGGCATCGCCCTCAACCGCGATGAGGGGCCGCGCCCGGTCCTCGTCAGCCATGCCGGGGTGCGCGCTGTCTGCCCTTCCTCCCGCAACCTCTCGGTCGGCGATCTCCGCGCCGTGGCCTCGACCGGCGGCCTCGTCGGCATCGGCTTCTGGGAGGAGGCTATGGGCTGGGGTCCGAAGGAGAGCTACGAGTCGAAGATGGGCCGCATCGTCGAGAGCTTCCGCGCCGCCCTCGCCGCTCTCTCCGCGGAGGAATTCGCCGAGGAGATGCACGGCCGCTACGGCCGCTACGACCCTTATGAGCATCTCGCCTTCGGCTCGGACTTCGACGGCGCCGTCGCAACGCCCTTCGACGTGACGGGCGTGAGCCATGTCGTCGCCGCCCTTGCCGCGGCCGATGACGGCGCGGGGGCCCCGCTCTTCCCGCCGGAAAAGCTCGCCCTCATCGCCGGCGGCAACGCGCTCCGCTTCCTCGCCGCGGCGCTCGCCTGATCGCGGCGGCCTAGCTCCGGGCGATCTCGGCCGCGGCGCCGGTCCAGGCCGAAGGGGCAAGCACCGCCGCCCAGTCCACCGGCGCGTCCGTCAACTCCGGCAAGATTTCGGCGAGCGGCCGTCCGCTCTCCAGCGCCGCCTTGCACGCCGCCTTCACCAGCGCCTGCGCCTCCGGGCGCGGCATATATGCGGCGAGGGCGAAAGAAGCCGCCTCGGCGCTCATCAACCCGCCGGTCGCCGCCATGGTGCGCGCCATCGCCTCGGGCCGCGCCTCCAAGGTCTCTGCAAGACCCTGCGCGACGCGAAGCGCCACTCCGGCCGAAACGACGATCTGCGGCAGCGTCAGCCACTCGAGCGTCCAGGCCGCGCCCTCCCGCTCCT
>CALFYQ010000286.1 GCA_937952085.1 uncultured Paracoccaceae bacterium
CGAGCGTCCAGGCCGCGCCCTCCCGCTCCTGCGCATGAAGCTGCGCCTCGTAGAGCCGCCCGACGATCCCCGCATTGGCTCGCGCCAGCGCGACCAGCGCCTCCGGCCCCACAGGATTCGCCTTGTGCGGCATCGTGGAGGAGCCGCCGCCCGCCCCAGCTGAAACTTCCGAAATTTCCGATTGCATGAGGAGGATGAGGTCAAGTCCCATCTTGCCGAGCGCGCCAGTCAGCAGCGTGAGCGCGCCCCCAAGCTCCGCCACCCCGTCCCGCGCCGCGTGCCACGGCGTCGCGTCATGCGCGAGGCGAAGCTCCGCCGCAAACTCCGCCGCCAGCGCCAGCCCGTCCGGCCCGAGCGCCGCATGCGTGCCGGACGCCCCTGCCAGCGAGGCGCGGAGCGCGCGCGGCCGCACCTCTTCGAACCGGGCCCGGCAACGAATGAGGGACGAGCGCCAGACGGCGATCTTCGCGCCGAACGTCGTCGGCGTCGCGACCTGGCTGCGGGTCCGCGCCGCCATCGTCGTTTCCGCCTCGGCGCGCGCCTTCTCGCCGAGCGTTTCGGTCAGCCGGTCGAGCCGCGCCTCGATGAGGGCGAGCGCCTGCGAGAGCCGGAGCGAAAGCCCGGTGTCGAGAATGTCCTGGCTGGTCGCGCCATGATGGAGAAAGGCCGCCGCCTCCGCCGGCAGGAGCGTCCGGAACGCCTCCACGAAGGCCGGAACGGCCACGCCGGCCGCCGCCGTTCCCGCCGCCAGCGCCGCGGGGTCGATCCCGCCCGCCTCCGCCGCGCGAGTGATCGCCGCCGCCGCCGCCTCGGGGATCGCGCCGCGCCGCGCCTGGACGCGGGCGAGCGCCGCCTCCGCCGCCATCATGGCGCAGATCTCCGCCACATCGGAAAAGAGCGGCGAAAGCTCCTCGTCGCCGAATAGGTCGCGCCAGAGCGCGCTGTCGAAAGGGGTCACGGCCATCGGCGCCTCCGTCTCGCCGGTCTAGCAGCGCGGCGGCGCGGCGTCGACGCCGCCGCGCCCGATCTCAGGCCGTCAGCGGATCGGCGAAGATGAAGTCGTCGGCGTCGAGATCGGCGAGCGCGAGGCCATCGACCTTGGCGATGCGGACGAGGTTGGCGCCGGGCGCGCCGCCCTCGTCGCGGATGGTGAAGACATCCTCCCGCTCGCCGAAGGCCAGCTCCGCGAAGGAGGTCACGCCCCATGCGGTGAGGTCGATCAGGTCCACCCCGTCCTCGAAGTCCATCACCTGGTCGCCGCGGCCGGTTCCGATCACGAACGCATCCGCGCCGCCCTGCCCGAACATGGCGTTGAAGCCGCCATCGCCGACGATCATGTCGTTCCCGGCCCGGCCGATGATCTTCTCCGAAGTCGGCGACTGGCCGCTGACGATCAGGTCCTCCACCGGCGCGAAGACGAAGCTCTCCGCCGTCAGCTCCGCGGCTTCGAGCGCGCCGAGGTGATAGGCGGAGTTGCCGCTCGCCGCGTCATGGATCGAGACGAGCATCCGGCCCCGGGCATCGACGCCGCGATCCGCGATCGAAAGCTCCGCGAAGCTCTGCACGCCCCAGGCGCTGACGTCGATCACGTCCGACGCCGCGTCGAAGAACCGGAGCTGGTCCTTCTCCCCGTCGCCGAGCTGGAACCGCTCCGCCGCATCCGCGCCGATGAAGACGTTCCGGCCTTCGACATTGGGAACGAGGACGAAATCACCCGGCTCCACCGGCTCCCGCCCGATCTCGATCGTCACCGTCGCCGTCGCGACGTCGAACCCGTCGGAGATCGTGTAGCCGAACGTCTCCGTCCCGCTGGCCCCCGCATTCGGCGTGTAGACGAAGGAGCCGTCCGGCAGCAGGTCGCTCACCGTCCCCTTCGTCCCGCCGGTGAAGCCGACCACCGTGATCGCGTCGCCGTCCGGGTCGAAATCGTTGAAGAGGAGGCCCGCCGAGGCCGTCACCGCCAGCGTCTCGCCGAACTCCGTCGAGAAGCTGTCGTCCATCGCCACCGGAACGCCGTTCGCGCCGATCTCGATCGTCACCGTCGCCGTCGCCACGTCGAACCCGTCCGAGATCGTGTAGCTGAACGTCTCCGTCCCGCTCGCGCCCGCATTCGGCGTGTAGACGAAGGAGCCGTCCGGCAGCAGGTCGCTCACCGTCCCCTTCGTCCCGCCGGTGAAGTCGACCACGGTGATCGCGTCGCCGTCCGGGTCGAAATCGTTGAAGAGGAGGCCCGCCGAGGTCGTCACCGCCAGCGTCTCGCCGAACTCCGTCGAGAAGCTGTCGTCCGTCGCCACCGGTGGCCGGTTCGACTCGCCTACGCCGTTGATGGTGATCGTGGCGAGGGTCGCGGTCTCCAGCGCGCCGTCGCTCACCGAATAGGAGACTTCGACCGTCAGCGTCTCGCTGACCAGAAGGTCGCCGAACTGTCCCGGCGTCAGGGTCAGGAGGCCGGTCGCCGGATCGAGCGAGAAGAGCACCGTGCGGCCGTCCGAGGCGGTCAGAACCGGCGAGACGGCGGAGAGATCGTCGCCCTCCGCATCCGTCGCGCCGTCGAGCAGCGCGACCTCGAGCGCGGCCGCATCGGCGGCGAAGCTCGCCGAGATCGGGCTCGTCTCCGGCGCGTCGTTGACGCCTTGCACGAAGAACTGGATCAGGCCGTTGTCCTCAAGCCCGCCTGCGTCCTCGATCGTGTAGATGAAGGTGAGCGTCCGCTGTACGATCTGGCCCGGCTCGTCGCCGAGATCCTCGAAGGCGCCGTTGGTGAAGAGCGTCGCGGTGCCGTCGGCGGCCATCGTCAGCACGGCGCCGCTCGCCAGCGTCAGCGTCGCGCCGGTGACCCGGTCCACCGCCGCGCTCTGGCCGCCGATGGAGATGTTCGTCACCGTGAGCGGACCGCCTTCCGGGTCCACGTCCGGCGAAATCGTCCCGGTCAGCGCGTTGAGCGTAGCCGAAGCGTCGTCCTCGCTCAGCGTCGCGCCGTCGACGATGGCGATGGGCGCGTCGTTGATCCCCGTCACCGTGACGGTCGCCGTCGCGGTGGAGAGACCGCCATTCCCGTCCAAAACCGTGTAGCTGAAGGTCTCGACCGCAACCTCGCCTGCGTCGAGCGCGTCGAAGATCGTGTCCGTCTCGGAGGTGGTGAAGCCGAAGGGCAGATAGGTGAAACTACCGTCCGCGTTCACCGTCAGATGCGCGCCGGAGGGCAGGATGAAGAGCCCGGTGGAGCCCGTGCCCGCGTTCACCGCCCGCACCGCCCCGCCCGAAGAGACCGAGACGACGGAAAGCGCATCGCCATCCGGGTCCATGTCCTCGGCGTCCGGGTTCGCGGCGAAGAGGTTGCCCGAAACGCTCTCGTCCTCGGTCGCGCCGAAGCGGTCGTCGACAAGGACCGGGGCGAAATCGTCGGTCAGGATCACCCGCGTCGCCGACGGCGCGGCGACCAGCGCCGCCGCATCGTCCGTCCCGGTGATGGAGACCTTCAGCGCCTCGTCCGCCTCGGTCGCGAGATCGCCGAGCACCGGCACCGCGAGCGAGACGGAGGACTGGCCGGCGAGGAAGGTCACCGTCCCGGTCAGCGCCGTTCCCGCGGTGAGGTCGGCCGCGTCCACCGCGCCGCCGATCGCATAGGAGACGGTCAGTTCGCCGCTGGCGTCGCCGATCCGGTAGAAGGTGAAAACCGCGTCCTGCTGGCCGGAATCGCCCTCGGAGAAGGCCGCGGCGTCCGCCACGGTGACGCCGACAACGGTCGGCAGCGCCGGCGCGCCGGTCGGGTCGAGCGTGTCCACCGGGTCGGCGACAAGGCCTAGCGCGCCGGCGAAGAACTTCGAATCGCCGGTCAGCGCGAAGTCGAGCACCGCCGCCTCGAAGATCACCGTATCCGCCGGGTCGAGCCCGGCGGCGAGCGCCGCCGCCTCCGCCGCCGCGCGAAGGTCCGCCGGCAGGTCGTCGAGCGTGAGCTGGCCCTTCGGGAAGTCGTCAGGGAACGTCGTGGTGGAAGAGAAGAGCGGCGCCTTGCCGTCCGTCCCGTCGAGTCGCCAGGAGGCGGCGTAGTCGCCATAAAGCGTCTCGAAGGAGAGCGGCTGCGCCAACGCCGTGCCGTCGCGGAGCGCGATGTCGTCCGCCACGCCATCCCCGGCGCCGTCGCCCATGAGCCCGCGCACCGCGCCGGCGTTGCCGCCCGCTTCCTCGGAGAGGAAGACGCAGATCGTCATCGCGCCGTCCATCGGCTTGACGACGAGCTGCTCATCCGCGCCGTTGAGCACGATCTGGTAGTCCCCTAGATCGGTGTCGAGGAAGATGTCGGCGATCCCGTCGCCATCCGCGTCGATGGCGCCGAGCGCGAGGTCCTCCGCCGTCGGCGGGACGCCGTCGATGAGGAGCGGCTCGGGGCCGATCGCGTCGATCTCGATGGTGACGCCGTTGACGACCACCGCCATCCGCGTGGTGACGGAGACGAGATCGGAGCCCGGCAGCGGCTCGAACCGCACCTGCACCTGGAACGGGTTCGCCGCGCCCGGCAGCGTCTCGACGAGGATGTACTCGCCGACCGCCTGGAAATCGTAGCCGAGGCCGTCCAGCGTCACGATATGCGGGTCGCCGAAGACGTCGGACTCGACGCCCGGCGGGATGATCGGCGGGCGGCCGTCATCGTTCAGGATCGTCGCCACGAACTGGGCGTTCAGGAGGTCGTAGATCACGCCGCCTTCCGGCCGGTCCACCGAGACGATGTCGACCGAGAAGCTCTCGCGCGGCTCGATCACGAAATCGCCGACGACCGGGATCTCGATCGAGACGAAGGCTTCGCCGTCCGGGATGGTGACGGTGAACGGCCCCTGCGGCAGCCCGCCGACGAGATCGCCCGGATCGGCGGCGAGGAAGTCCCCCGCGTTCGGGAACGGGTTCAGCGTATAGGTGATCTCCACCGGCCCGTCGAAATCGCCGCGCCGCTCGAAGGTGATCGAGAAGGAATTGCCGGAGCCCGGTCCGCCTTCGTTCAGGAACGTGTCGCCGTATACGAACAGCTCGGGCGCGAAATCGTCGTTGCGGAGCGTTCCGATGGCGACTGCGTCGGAAATCTCCACCGGCGATTCGGCGGAAGTGGCGTTCGAGAGGGTCAGGCGGACCCGCTCGCTCGTCTCGATGTCGAAATCCTCGGCGACGCGGAGCGTGATCGTCTTCGAGAATTCGCCCGCGGCGAAGTCGAGCGTGCCGGAGCGCGGGAACTCGCCGGCCTCGAAATCCGCGGCGTCCGCCGGGAAGACGCTGTCGCCGGCGATGGCGAAATCGACCGAGGCGGCGAAGCCCGGCCCGGTTCGCGTCACCGTGAAGGTGAGCGTGCGGTCGTCGCCCGGGTTTCCCTCGAAGACCGATCCGTCGAGGGCGAAGAAGCGAATCGGGAAGTCGTCGTTCACGATACGCGCCAGCGTGTCGGAGGCGTCGATCGAGATCGGGATGTTCGGATCGCCGACCGTCGCGTCGGATATGCGGAAGGTGAAGAGCTCGGAAGCCTCCGTCGCCGCGTCGCCCTGGACCGCGATCTCGACGAAGGCCGAGGCGGCTCCGCTCTCGAAACTCGCGACGCCGGAAGGGAAGGCGCCGCCGACGAAATCCGCGAAATTGGCCGGCGTGGAGCCGAACGGCAGAACCTCGAAGGCGAAGCTCACATCCTGCGAGAGGTCGCCCGTCCGGCGCACCTCGAAGGTGAAGATCGTCGTCTCGCCCGGATCGCCTTCGCTCAGCGAGGCGCCGACCTGCCCCGCGGACCGGACGGAAAGGACGATCGGCACGATCCCGGTCTCGACGTTCACGCCGATATTGGCGATGTCGATCACGTTGTCGTCGGAGCCGTCCGCCCGGTCCGCCGCCTCGAGCGCGTCGAGCCCGCCATGGACGAGATAGGTCTTGCCGGCCTGCGTGCCGCCATTCGGGGCGGAGGGCGCGTCGGCGTTGGGCTCGCCGATCAGGAGATCGGCGTAGCCGTCGCCATTCACGTCGCCCGCCGCGGCGATCTCCGTGCCGAACCCGTCGCCGAAGAAGTCCGACGCGCTCGAGAAGATCCGATAGCCGAGCGCGTCTCCGCCCGGCTCGCCGATCAGGTCGAGGTCGATCACCTGCGGCTCGGCGCCCGGCTCGACGCCGAAGACGATGAAGACGCCATCGGCCACCGTTTCGAGGAAGAACGTGTAGGGCGCGCTGATCGCGAAATCGTCGATCCCGTCGCCGTTGACGTCGCCGATCCCGGCGATCTGGAAGCCGAGATAGTCGAGGGTCGAGTCGGTCTTCACGATGCGGATGTCGGGGCCGTCATAAAAGCCGGAACGGTCGCCGCCGCCGAGAAAGACGTCGACATAGCCGATCGAGAAGCCGCCCTCGTAGGAGAGGTTCACGTTCGGCTGGCTGACCGCGAAGTCGGCGAAGCCGTCGCCGTTGATGTCGCCGAGACCGCGGACGTTGGTGTTCTCGAAAAGCGAATCGTAGCCGTAGTAGAGGCCATAGGCGGCGCCGGAAAAGATCGGCACGACGCGTTCGTCGCCCGAATAGGCCGCGTCGTAGACATTCACCTCCGGGCCGATCGGTTCCGCGCCGCCGAAGACGATATGCAGGCGGCCGACCTGCACCGTCTCGGTCCGGGTGTAGAGGCCGCCGTAGTCGCCGTAGTACTGAACCTCTTCGCGAGACTGAGACAGGGTGCGAACCGCGACATCGTCGAACCCGTCGCCGTCGATGTCGCCGAGCGCGGTGGAGAAGCTCTCGAAGGCCAGGCGATCGTTGGAGAAGCCGCCGAAGCCCGAGCGGGGAACGATCGCCGCGAACCCGTTGGTCCCGTCCAGATCGTCGATGTCGAGGGCGCCGCCCGCGCCGAGCCCGCTTTCGCCGTAGATGACGTAACCGGCCGGCGCCTCGCCGGAATCCTCCGTCCCGATCGCTGAAGCGACGAAGGACGGATAGCCGTAATAGCCATAGTCGCCCGCCGGGACCGGCGACTGGCTGATCAGGAAATCGTCGACGCCGTCGCCGTTGACGTCTCCGGCGGCCTCGATCCCGTTGAGGACGCCCCCGGTCCCGATCACCTGGAAGCCGTTCGTCCCGTCGATATCGGTCAGCGCGAACTCGGCGCCGAAGCCGCCGTCGTCCCGGCCGAAGACCACGAAGATGGCGTTGGAGCGCTCGAGCGGCGCGTCGCCGTAGTAGAAGAAGCCGTAACGGCTCGGCGCCGCCACCGCGATGTCATCGATTCCGTCGCCGTTGACGTCGCCGATTCCGGCGACGAAGGCGCCGATGTCATAGGCGTAGGGCAGCGCATAGACGCCGTCGCCGATCGGCTGCTCAAGATCACCGCGCGCGAAGGCGCCGGAAATGCGGAAGCCGTTGGTCCCGTCGATCTCGGAAAGGTTCAGAGTCGCCGGCCCATCCGCTGTCCCGTAGACGACGAACGCCGCGCCGAAATAGCCGTTTGCGTAGCCGTTATAGGCATCCGGGGCGCCGATGATGTAGTCGTCGAAGCCGTCGCCGTTGATGTCTCCGGCGCCCGCGAGGGCGCGGCCGACGCCGCTGAAGCCGTTCGGCCCGCTGATCACCTAGCCCGCGTAATCGCCCATGGAAATGCCGCCCCGTCTCTGCACTCATGCGGCGCGCAGCCTACCACACGGCCTCGCGCAATTGAGGCGAACTTGCCCGACATGTTCACGAAGCGTCAACCTATTAGCCGCCCCGAAAGCCGAGACGGTCGCGCGCATGACAAGAGTCACAGTACGCGCTCCTGATCGCTTGCTTGCCTGTCGCGGCGGCCATTCCTATGGTCGCGCCGCGTTTCGGCCTTGGGGGGCGACATGACCGATGCAACGGCTTCCGCGCCCGGAGCGGCCACGGCGCAAGCGGCGCCGAAGCTGGAGTTGCGCCCCTCGCGCACCTTCGCGGCCTGGCTCGCCGGCGCCGGCGCCTCGCTCGGCTTCACCACCTACCAGGCCGGCAAGATCTTCCTGATCGGCATCAACCCCGAGACCGGCCGCCTCTCGGTCTTCGAGCGGAGCTTCCCGCGCTGCATGGGCCTCGGCGCGGCGCCAGACGGCGCGATCTGGATGTCGTCGCTCTATCAGCTCTGGCGCTTCGAGAACGTGCTCGCCAAGGGCGAGACGCGGGACGGATACGATGCGGTCTACCTCCCCATCGACGGTCGCACGACCGGCGACGTCGACGTGCATGACGTCCACCCCTTCGCCGGTCCGCGCCCGCCGATCTTCGTCGTCACCCGCTTCAACTGCCTGGCCACGCTCGACTGGAAGCACAGCTTCGCGCCGGTCTGGACGCCGCCCTTCATCGACCGGATCGCGGCCGAGGATCGCTGCCACCTCAACGGCCTTGCGATGGATGGCGAGCGGCCCGCCTATGTCACCTGCGTCGCCCGCACCAATGTCGCCGGCGCCTGGCGGGAGCATCGGCGGGGCGGCGGCGTCGTGCTCGACGTGGCGACCGGCGAGCCGGTGGCGACCGGCCTCTCGATGCCGCATTCGCCGCGCCTGAAGGACGGCGTCCTCTACCTCCTCCAGTCCGGCTCCGGCGAGTTCGGCCGGGTCGACATGAAGACCGGCAAGTTCGAGCCGATGTGCTTCCTGCCCGGCTTCGCCCGCGGCGTCGCCTTCATCGGCCGCCACGCGGTGATCGGCGTCTCCCGCCCGCGGAAGGACCGCACCTTCGAGGGCCTCGCGCTCGACGAGCGCCTGGCGAAGGAAGGGCTCGGCCCGGTCTGCCAGCTCGCCGTCGTCAACGTCGACACCGGCGATGTCGAGCACAGCCTCGAGATCGACGGCGCCGTGCAGGAGCTTTACGACGTGGCGGCGCTCCCCGGCGTGCGGCGGCCGATGATCGTCGGCTTCAAGACCGAGCAGGTCCGCTTCATGGTCCACCCGGCGCCGCTCGGCGCCCGGAGCTGAGGCGGTCTTGGCGAAACGGAAGCCCCGCCTTCTCTTCGCCTGGGAGCTGGGCGCCCGATTCGGCCACGCCGCCAAGATCGAGGGCGTCGCCCGCGCCCTCGGCCGCCGGGCCGAAATCACGGTCGCCGCGCGCCACCCCGCCGCCATCCGCGCCCTCGCGCCCGATCTGAAGCTCCGCCTCCTCCCCGCGCCGCAGGCGGCGCCGGAGCGCCGGGCGCCGCCCGTCACCTATTCCGAGGCGCTCCTCAGCGCCGGCTGGGCGGACCCGGCCGGCCTCGCCGCGCTGGTCGAGGCCTGGGAGAGCCTCTTCGCCCTCGCCAGGCCCGATCTCGTGGTCTGCCAGGCGGCGCCCACCGCCCTTCTCGCCGCCCGCGCATCCAGCCGGCCCGCGGCGATGATCGGCGGCGGCTTCGACGCGCCGCCCCGCGGCCGGCCGATGCCGCCCTTCTATTTCTGGCGGCCCGAATTCTCGGAGACGGCCGCGGCGCGGGAGGCGCCCGCCGTCGAGGCCGCCAACGCCGTGCTCGCCGCCGCCGGCGCCCCGCCCCTCGCCGCCTTCGCGGACCTGCTCGACGGCGCCGTGCCCTATCTTCTCGCCGCCTGGCCAGAGATCGACCATTACGGCGACCGGAGCCGGTTCGAGCCCGGCCATCCGCCCTATCTCGGCCAGATCGCCGCCACCGACCGGGGGGCGGAGACCGAATGGCGGCAGGGCGCGGCGCGTCGCATCCTCGCCTATCTCCAGCCCGCCGGCCCGCCTTCGGAGGCCGCCTTCGCCGCGCTCGCCGCGCGGCCCGCTTCGGAGGACGTGATTCTCGCCTGCCCCGGCGCGCCGGCGGAGCTTCGGGAACGCTTCGCCGGAACCGCGGTGCGCCTTTTCGACGGGCCGGTGCGGCTCGATCGTCTGCTCGGCGCCGCCGATCTCGGCCTCAGCCACGGGTCGAGCGGCGTCGCCGGGGCCTTCCTCGCCGCCGGCGTTCCGCAGGTCTCCCTTCCGGTCCATGCGGAGCAGGTGATGGTGGCCCGCGCGCTCGGCGAGGCGCGGATCGGCCTCGGTCTCGCCGGGCGCTATGGCGCGGAGGAAGTCGGCAAGGCGATCGAGAACGCGCTGACCTCGGTGCCGATCCAGGCCCGCGCCCGCGCCGTCGGGGCCCGCGCCGCCGCCGCCCCGCCGCCGGCCGACGCCTGCGCCGAGGCGCTTTTCGCCCGCGCCGAAGCGGTCCGCTAGGCCGCCCCGCCAGCCCCGCGCGCAGGCGTGGATTGCGCGCCGCCGCCTCGCCTCTCCGCGCCTCCCGCGCTATCTTGCGGCGAAGCGCACGAAGAGGCGGAGCAGATCATGAGACTGGCGTTTCCGGCGGGGCTCGTCCTCGCCCTTGCGGCCTGCGCCGCGCCGGGAGAGGCGGAGGCGCCGCGGACGGCGCCCGCCCCCGCCGCGCGCGCCGATCAGCCGGAGCCCCCGGACATGAGCTTCCCCGAATGGCTCGCCGGCTTTCGCGCCCGCGCCCTCGCGGCCGGGATCGCGCCCGCCGTGCTCGACCCCGCCCTCGCCGGCCTCTCGCCCGACGAGAAGGTGATGGAGCTTGACGCCTACCAGCCGGAATTCACCCGCCCGATCTGGGACTATCTCGACAGCGCCGTCTCGGAGACCCGCATCGCGAACGGGATGGCCAAGAAGGCCGCGCTCCGCGCCGAGCTCGACGTGATCGAGGCGCGCTATGGCGTGGACCGCGAGGTCGTCCTCGCCATCTGGGGCCTCGAATCCGCCTATGGCGCGAACATGGGCTCGATGTCGGTGATCCGCTCCCTCGCCACGCTCGCCTGGGAAGGCCGGCGGCGCGACTTTGCCGAAACCCAGCTTCTCGAAGCCCTCCGCATCGTCCAGTCGGGGGACCAGACGGCGGCGGGCCTCGTCGGCTCCTGGGCGGGGGCGATGGGCCACACCCAGTTCATCCCCACCTCCTTCGCCGAATACGCCGTCGATCTCGATGGCGACGGGCGGCGGAACCTCTGGGCGGCCGATCCGGGCGACGCGCTCGCCTCCACCGCCAACTACCTCTCCCGCTTCGGCTGGCGGATGGGCGCGCCCTGGGGCGTCGAGGCGCGGCTCCCCGCCGGCTTCGACTACGCCCTCGCCGATCAGAGCGTGAAGCGCCCGGTCGCCGACTGGCGGGCGCTCGGCGTCACCGCCGCCTCCGGCGGCCCGCTCCCGGATCACGGCGAGGCGGCGATCCTTCTCCCCGCCGGCGCGAACGGGCCCGCCTTCGCCATCTTCAAGAACTTCGACGTCATCCGCCGCTACAACAACGCCACCTCTTACGCCCTCGCAGTCGGCCATCTCTCGGACCGGATCAGCGGCGGCCTTCCCTTCGCCGCCTCCTGGCCACGCGGCGAGCCGCCGCTCTCCCGCTCCGAGACGGTCGAGATGCAGGAGCGGCTGACCGCGCTCGGCTTCGACACCAAGGGCGCCGACGGGATCATCGGGCCGAACTCGCGGGACGCGATCCGCGCTTTCCAGAGCGCGCGGGGCATGGCGCCTGACGGCTACGCCTCGGCCGCCCTTCTCCGCCGGCTCCGCCAGGACGGATGAGCGCGGCGCTCCCGGAGCCCTTCGCCGGCTGGTTCGCCGCGCGGGGCTGGGCGCCGCATCCCTACCAGCTCGAACTCCTGGCCCGCGCCCCGCTCGGCGGCGCGGACCTTCTCGTCGCGCCGACCGGCGGGGGGAAGACGCTGGCGGGCTTCCTCCCCTCGCTGATCGACCTCGCCGCAGATCCGCGCCCCGGCCTCCACACCCTCTACGTCTCGCCGCTTCGGGCGCTCGCCGCCGACATCCGCCGCAACCTCGAAACCCCGGTCGCCGAGATGTCCCTGCCGATCCGCGTCGAGGACCGGACCGGCGACACCACCCAGTCCGCCCGTCGACGCCAGCGGACCGACCCGCCGCACCTCCTGCTCACGACGCCGGAAAGCCTCGCGCTCCTTCTCTCCTACGAGGAGGCGCCTCGCATCTTCGGCAGCCTCCGCGCCGCCATCGTCGACGAGGCGCACGCCATGGCCGGCACGAAGCGGGGGGACCAGCTCGCCCTCGGCCTCACCCGGCTCCGCAGCCTCGCGCCCGGCCATCGCCGCATCGGCCTTTCCGCCACCACCGAGGACCCGGACCGTCTCGGCCGCTGGCTGGACCCGGAAGGCGCCCGCCTCCTCCTCGCACCGCCCGGCCCGAAGCCCGACATCCGCGTGATGGAAAGCGCCGGCGATCCGCCCTGGGCCGGCGATGGCGGCCGCTACGCCGCCGAAGCGGTGATGCGGGAGATCGAGGCGGCCGGCACCACGCTCGTCTTCCTCAACACGCGGGCGCTGGCCGAGCTTTTCTTCCAGGCCCTCTGGGCCGCCAATACAGGGAACCTCCCCATCGCCCTCCACCACGGCTCGCTTGGCCGCGAGGCGCGGGAGCGGGTGGAAGAGGCGATGGCGCGGGGGGAGCTTCGGGCCGTCGTCTGCACCGCCTCGCTCGATCTCGGCATCGACTGGGGCGCGGTCGATCTCGTCATCCAGGTCGGCGCTCCCAAAGGGGTGAAGCGCCTCGTGCAGCGGATCGGCCGGGCGAACCACAGGTTCGACGCCCCCTCTCGCGCCCTTCTCGTCCCCGGCAACCGGCTTGAGGCGGTCGAGTGCCGCGCCGCGCTCGAAGCCGTCGAGGAAGGCGCGCTCGACGTCGAACCGATGCCGCCCGGCCGGCTCGACGTGCTCTGCCAGCACATCCTCCTCACCGCCTGTTCCGGCCCGTTCGAGGCCGAAGCGCTCTTCGCGGAGGTCCGCCGCGCCGGCCTCTATGACGATCTGAGCCGGGAGGATTTCGACCGCTGCCTCGATTTCTGCGCCACCGGCGGCTACGCACTCCGCGCCTATGACCGCTGGCGCCGGCTGATGGAGACGCCCGAAGGCTCCGGCCGCTTCCGCCTCCGGGACCCGCGCGCGGCCCAGCGCCTTCGCATGAACATCGGCACCATCGTCGAGGCGGAAAAGCTCGCCGTCCGCACCAGCGGCCGCGGCTTCGGCCGTGCGCTCGGCGAAGTGGAGGAGAGCTTCGCCGCCGAACTCCGCCCCGGCGACACCTTCCTGATCGGCGGCGAGACGGTCCGCTACGACGCGATCCGGGAGATGACCGTCCGCGTCACGCCGGAACCGGGGAAGGACCCGATGATCCCGGTCTTTTCCGGCGCCCGGATCTCCATCTCCACCTTCCTCGCCCACCGCGTCATCCGCCTCCTCAACGACGAAGCCGGCTGGGCCGCCCTGCCGAAATCGGTGACCGACTGGCTCCGCCTGCAAAAGCGCATCTCCCGCCTGCCGCGGGAGGGGGAGCTTCTGGTCGAGACCTTCGAGCGCGGCGGGCGCCGCCACCTCGTCGCCTACGGGTTCGCCGGGCGGAACGCCCATCACACGCTCGGCCTCCTCGTGACGAAACGGATGGAGGAGGCGGGCCTCGCCCCGCTCGGCTATGCCCTCAACGACTACGCGCTGATGATCTGGGGGCTGGAGGAAGTGACCGACCCCGCCCCGCTCTTCGCCCGCGACGGCCTTCGCGACGGCTACGAGGAATGGCTCCGCGAGAGCGTGATGCTGAAGCGCGCCTTTCGTCAGGCCGCCACCGTCGCCGGGCTGATCGAGCGGCGCCTGCCGGGCCTGAAGAAGACCGGCCGGCAGGCCACCTTCTCCTCCGACATCCTCTACGACACGCTGGTGAAGTACGACCCCGGCCACCTGATCCTCGAAGCCACGAGGCGGGAGGCGGAGCACGGCCTCGTCGAGCTTGGCCGGATCGAGGAGATGCTGGCCCGCACCGAGGGCCGCATCACCCATGTCCGCGCGCCGCATGTCACCCCGCTCTCCGCGCCGCTGCTTCTGGAGGTCGGCAAGAAGCCGATCAGGGGCGAGGCGGCGGAGCGGATGCTGGAGGCGGAAGCGGCCGCATTGGTCGCGCCGCCGACGAAGGCGCCGCGACCCTGATGCGAGCTATCGCTCGATACCGCTGCACAACGCGGGGAGGGGCGGGCGCGCCTCAGGCTGGTCGCCCGGGCCGCGAAGGGTGACCGGCGAGGCGCCCTCATTGCGGCGCCGGAATTGGGAGCAAGCGGCAGAACGGCTCTGCTTGATGACGCGGACGACGCCCCCGCTCCCTCACCCCGGCCGCGACGAATCGAACACCACCGGCCCGTCCATCATCGCGCAGAGCCAGAGCCGATACCGGGCGATCCGCCCCTCCGAGAGATCGAAGAAGCTGAACACCGTCCCCGAGATCTCCCGCCCCGTCGGCGCCCGCCCGAGCCAGGGCCCGACATGCCGACCGGCGAAGGACCACCGCGCCATCGCCTCCGCCTCCCCCGCCACGATCCGGTCCACTCGCACCCGAAGATCGCCGACATTCCGCCGGAACCCCTTCACATGGGCGACGAGCCCCGCCCGGCCGGGCGGCCCGCCGAAGGCGGCGTTGGCCTCGTCCACCATATCCGGGAGAGCCAGCGCCTCGATCAGTTCGAGCCGCCCCTCCGCGACCACGTCGCGAAGATAGGTCTCCATCAGTTCGCGCGGCGAAAGGCCCATCGCCGGACCATGCCGGCCCCGCCCATCCGCACGCAAGCGCCGGGTTGCGCCGCGCCCATCTTCACGCTTTGTTCGCACCGATGGAATCGCACCGCTTCACCCTGTGCGGCGAGCCGCTGGAGGCGCTCACCGCCCGCGCGCTCTGGCTCCCGCGCGCGCGCCTTCTCGCCGTCGCCGACCTCCATCTCGGCAAGGCGGAGCGGATCGCCCGCCGCGAGGGGCGCCTCGTGCCGCCCTATGAAACGGCCGAGACGCTGGCCCGCCTCGCCGCACTCGTCGAAGCCTTCCGCCCCGCCACGCTGCTCTGCCTCGGCGACAGCTTCGACGACGATCGCGCGGCCGAGGCGCTCGACGCCGCCGCCCGCGCCGAGCTCGCCGC
>CALFYQ010000287.1 GCA_937952085.1 uncultured Paracoccaceae bacterium
AGCATCAGGAGCGCGAGGAGAAGCGCCGCCGCCACCGCCGAGGGATGCGCGATGAAGCTCCACCAGAGTTCGTGGTCGAGCACGCGGCGGCGGAGCGAGGGGCCCGAGATGTCGGCCATGTCACTTGCCTCCCGCCGGGACGGCGTCGTCCCGGAGCCGCGGATCGACGAGCGCGTAGGTCACGTCGACGATGGTGTTGAGGACGACGAAGATGAAGGAGACGAGCATCAGGTAGGCGGCCATCACCGGGATGTCGACGAAGGTCACCGCCTGGATGAAGAGAAGGCCCATGCCGGGCCATTGAAACACCGTCTCCGTCACCAGCGCGAAGGCGATGAGGTTGCCGATCTGCATGCCCGTCAGGGTGATCACCGGCATCAGGCAGTTGCGAAGCGCGTGACGCCAGTGGATGCGCGCCGCCGGCACGCCGCGGGCGCGGGCGAACTTCACGAAATCGGTGCGCATCGTCTCCAGCATCTCGGCGCGGACGAGGCGCATCACGAGCGTGATCTGGAAGAGCGAGAGGGAGATCGAGGGGAGGATCAGCGCGGCGCGGCCGCTTTCGGTAAGAAAGCCGGTGGACCACCAGCCGATCTCCACCGTCTCGCCCCGCCCGAAGGCCGGCAGCCAGCCGAGCGTCACCGAGAAGGCGAGGATGAGGAGGATGCCGGTGACGAAGCTCGGCAGCGAGACGCCGACGATGGAGCCGATCTGCATCGCGTCCGCCACCCGGCTCCGCCGATGGATCGCCGTCAGCACGCCGAGCGGGACGCCGACGAGGAGGGAGAGAAGGGTCGCCACGATCACCAGCTCGAACGTGGCGGGGAACCGCTCGCCGATCAGCGTCATCACGTCCTGCTGGTTGCGGTAGCTGATCCCGAAATCGCCCTGCGCGGCGTTGGTGACGAAGCGCAGGTACTGGGTGAGGAACCCGTCGTCGAGGCCGAGCCGCGCGCGGAGCTCGTCCCGCTGCGCCTGGGTCGCCTGCTCGTTCACCATCATCTCCACCGGGTCGCCGAAGAACCGGAAGATCAGGAAGGCGAGGAAGGCGACGGCGAGCATCACGAGCGCGGCGTTCGCCGTCCGCTTGATCAGGAAGGCCAGCATGGGCTTTCTCCGCGCTCGTGTGGGCTCAGGCCGCGATCACATCCGGGCGAACCAGAGCCGCGGCTTGTTGTCGGGGAAGAGCGGCATCTTCGTCACCGCCCTGGTCGAGGCCCAGGCCATCGGCTGCTGGTGGACCGGGATCATGATCGCCTTGTCCTTGACGATCTTGAGCGCGGCGGTCTCGGCGGCGAGGCGCTTCTCGACGTCAAGCTCCTTGCCGGCTTCCTGGACGAGCTTGTCGAGCTCGGGGAAGGACCACCCGCCCCAGTTGAAGACGCCGGCGTTGCCTTCCTTGGTGTGGAAGATCTGGAGGAGCGGCGAGTAGGCGTCGAGCATCGGCAGCGTCGCCCAGCCGAGGGTGTAGACGTCGGTCGCCCCGCCCGTCCGCTTCGGCGTCTGCACCGCGCGAGGCGCGACGGAAAGCTTCGGCGCGAGGCCGACGCGGCTCCACATCGAGGCGACCGCCTGGCAGATCTGCTCCTCGTTGACGAGGCCGTCATTGAGGCAGTTGAGCTCGAATTCGAGGCCCGCGGGCACGCCCGCCTCGGCGAGAAGCTTCTTCGCCGCTTCGGGGTCGTAGCCCGGCAGCGCGTCCAGCTCCGGCGCGTAGCCCGGGATCGGCGGGGCGACGACGGCGCCGGCGGTGCGGGACTTGCCGCGCATCACCTTGGCGTGGAGCGCCTCGAGGTCGATCGCCTTCCACATCGCCTCGCGGACGCGAAGGTCGGCGAAGGGATTGGGCTGACCGTTCGCCAGCTTCTCCCGGAACGGGAAGCCGAACATCACGGTCCGAAGATCGACGCCTTCCAGCACGTTCACGTCGGGCGAGGCGGCGAGGCGGGCGAGGTCCTGCACCGGAGCGTCGTTGGTGAACTGGATCTCGCCCGAGAGGAGCGCGGCGACGCGGGTGGCGGCGGAGGTGACCGGCGTCAGCACGAAGCCGTCGAGATTGTGCTTCGGCGTGTCCCACCAGGCCTTGTTGACGGCGAAGATCGTCTCCGCGTCGGGCTTGCGGCTCGTCACGATGAAGGGGCCGGTGCCGTTGGCGTTGTAGGTGGCGTAGCCCTCCACATTGGCGCCGATATCGGTCGGCAGTTCGGCGTTGTTCGCGACCAGCCAGCCCTTGTCGAAGATATGGATGTTGGTGAGGTCGTTGAGGAGGAGCGGATAGGTCCCGTTCAGGGTGATGTCGACGGTGTGGTCGTCGACGACCTTCGAGGAGACATAGGCCGGCAGGTTGCCCTTCAGCGGCGAGGTCTCGTGGCTGACGCGGGTCAGCGAGGCGACCACGTCCTCGGCGGTGAAGTCCGCGCCGTCATGGAACTTCACGCCCTCGCGGAGCTTGAAGCGCCAGGTGATCCCGTCCTCAAGGATCTCCCAGGAGGTGGCGAGCGCCGGCTCGATCTTCAGGTCGATGTCGTAGCGGACCAGCCCCTCATAGACGTGGTTCAGCACGTTGATGGTGAAGCTGTCGCCGTAGGAATACGGGTCGAGCGAGCCGATGTCCCGGTTCGCGCCCCATTTCAGGATGTTCTCGGCTTGGGCCGCAGAGGCGGCGAGCAGGGCCGCGGCGGAGGCGACGGCGAGCATCCGTCCGATCTTCATCAGCAAGTCCTCTCTGTCTCGGCCCGAATCGCGATCCGTCGGGCATCCGCAATTCGGATACAGGTTTCAAAAATTATTGTATACGATTTTATCATGAACGTGTATGCGATTGACCGGGCCCAGATTCGGGCCGACAAGGGCCGACAAGGGCCGCATGACCGCAGAACCGACAGAACCGCCGAGCCAGACCGTCTATCGGCTGCTCCGACGCGCGATCATCGAGCAGGCGCTCCGCCCCGGCGCGCGGCTGCCGGAGGATGCGATCGGGGAGCAGTTCGGCGTTTCCCGCACCGTGGTGCGGCAGGCGCTCGGCCGGCTCGAGGCGGAGGGGCTGGTAGAGACGCGGCGCAACCGCGGCGCCTTCGTCGCCGAGCCGACGCTGGAGGAGGCGAATCAGATCTTCGAGATGCGCCACGTGCTGGAGCGCGAGGTGATCGAGCGGCTGGTGAAGCGGATCTCGGTGATCGGGCTCGACTCGCTCGAGGCCCATGTGGTGCAGGAGGAGCGGGTCCGGGGGAAGAACGGCCCGGTCTCGATCCGCCTCGCAGGGGAGTTCCACACGCTTCTCGCCGAGCTTTCGGGGAATACCGTGCTGGCGCGCTATGTCGCCGAGCTCGTCTCCCGCTGCTCGCTGATCCTGGCGATGTACAGCCGCAAGCATTCCTCGGACTGCGCGGTGGACGAGCACCGCCAGATCATCCAGGCGCTGCGGGACCGGGACCCGGCGAAAGCGCGGCGGATCATGGACGAGCATCTCGGCGCCGTGGCCGGCCGGGCCGAGCTCGCCGAGGAGAAGGAGGACGACCTCGAAGCCGTCCTCGCGCGCTACGGACGGGAGATGACCGCGTGACCCATCGCCTCTTCGACTTCGCGGCGATGGCGCCGCGGGACGTCTACAAGCTGCTGATCGGCACGGTGGTGCCGCGGCCGATCGCCTGGGTGACGACGGTGAGCCCGGACGGCGTCTTCAACGCGGCGCCCTACAGCTTCTTCAACTGCCTTTCCTCCGATCCGCCGATCCTCGCGCTCGGCGTCGAGAACCGGGACCGGCAGGCCTTCAAGGACACCGCCTGGAACATCCGCACGACCGAGGAGTTCACCGTCAACATCGTCGACATGGCGAACATGGACGCGATGAACGCGACGGCGACGCCCTTCGGCCCGGACGTGGACGAGTTCGAGATGGCCGGGCTGACCGCGGCGCCGGGGCTCAAGGTCTCCTGCCCGCGGATCGCGGAGGCGCCGGTCGCCTTCGAATGCCGCCGCCATGTAGGCGTCGAGATCGGCCGCTCGCGCGAGATCATCCTCGGCGAGGTGCTCTGCGCCCATGTCCGCGAGGGGCTGACCGACCCGGTGCGGCTCCACACCGACCCGCTGAAGCTCGACGCGGTCGGCCGGATGGGCGGGCACGGCTACGCCACCACGCGGCACGTCTTCGACCTGCCGACGATGAGCGTCGAGGAGTTCGAGGCGACGCGGGCCGACGCGGCGCGGCGGGCCGTCTGAGGCTAGCCGGCGCCATCTTCGACCCGGCGCACCTGATACCTCTGCGCCAGCGGACGCAGCGCGCGTTCGAGCGCGGCGGCATGCTCCGGCGCGGCGCCGGCGAGCGCGACGGAGACCACGACCTCCTTCGCCGCGTTGGTCGAGAACGCGACCTCCGCCGAGGCGGACGGGCCGCATAGTGCCTCCACCTCGCGGCGCATCTTCTCTTCGATGGCGAGTTCGCGAAGCCGCGGTTTGAAGATCTTGCCGACCGCGGTGACGGGCAGCGCCTCGATCTCGAGGATCGCCTTCGGGATCGCCGGGCGCTCCGGCGCGCGTTCGGCCATGTGGCGGCCGAGCGCGTCGAGATCGATCCGGGCCCCGGCGCGGGGGACGACGAAGAGGATAGGCACCTCGCCGGCGTATTGGTCCGGCATGCCGACGGCGGCGCTCACCTCTACATCCGGGTGGAGATTGGCGGCGTCCTCGATCGCGGCCGGGTCGATGTTGTGGCCGCTGCGGACGATGAGATCCTTCTCCCGGCCGGTGAGGACGAGGCGCTCGTCTTCGGTCAGGTAGCCGATGTCGCCGGTCGTCAGCCAGCCGTCCGGGGCGAGGGTTCCGGCGTCATGCGCGGGGTCGAGATAGCCCGGGAAGACCTGCGGGCCGCGGACCTGCACGAGCCCGGCCTCGCCCGGCCGGCAGGGCCCTGCCCCGCCGTCGAGCGGCGCGATGCGGGTTTCGGAGAAGGGCGCGCGGAAGCCGACGCTGCCGGCGAGGGGCTCGCCCCGCGCCGGGTTGAAGGCGATGGCGGCGGCGGTCTCGGTCATGCCGTAGGTCTCGAACAGGCGAATGCCCGTCCGCTCCATGAAGCGCGCGCCGACCGCCGCCGGGCAGAGCGCGCCGCCGGTGCCGGCCATGCGGACGGTGGGAACGGGTTCGCCGTCATAGCTGTTGGTCAGCGCGCCGATGGAGGTCGGCACGCCGTTCACCACCGTCGCCCCGAAGGCGCGGACGAGCCGCCAATAGCCCTCCACCACCGGCTTCGGCCGGAGCGCATAGGGCGAGGGCACGACGACATGGCCGCCCGCCGCGAGGACGGCGAGGCCGACCGTCATCGTCCCGCCGACATGGAAGAAGGGGAAGCCGTTGATAACGACATCCCGCTCGTCATAGCCGAAGACCTGCGCGAAGCCGAAGGCGGCGTGGATCTGGTTGCCGTGGGTGAGGCGGACGACCTTCGGCCGCCCGGTCGTGCCGCCGGTGTGAAAGAGCGCGGCGATCTGGTTCCGGTCGGTCGGCGCCGGGAAGGAGAGCGCGTCGCCGGGCACGCCCCGGAGCGCCTCGTCGAGCCCGGTCCAGCCCGACGCGCCGCCCGCGCCGCCGATGACGAGGGCGTGACGGAGGGTCGGGACCGCCGCGAAGGCGCCCTCGGCCTTCTCGCGGCATTCGGCATCGAGCGCGGCGTCGGGGACGATGAGGATGGTCGCGCCCTGGGCGTTGAGAAGGTCGAAGATCGCGTCGCGGCTGAGGAGATAGTTGATCGAACTCGCCCGCCCGGCGACCTGCGCGCCGAAGAGGAGCGCCGGGAGTTCCGGCAGCGTGGGCGCGAGGAAGGCCGCGACGCCCTCGTCGGGCGCGAGGCCGAGGCCGCGGAAGAGGTTCGCGGCGCGCGTCGCCTCGGTGAGGAGCTCGGCATGGGTGAAGGCGGCGCCGACCGCCGCCGGGTCCGGCCCGCGGAGGACCGTGAGCGCCATCCGCTCGCCGTGGAGCGCCGCCGTGGCGCGGAAGAGGTCATAGAGGCTCCGCGCCGGGACGAGATCGTCGTAGGCCCGGCGCTCGATCTCGACCACGTCCTCGATGGTGCGGACCTCCCGCACCGGGCGGGTCGTCTTCCACCCGGCGCCCATCAGTGGACCGCCGCGTACATGATCCGCGCCTCGTCGGCCTCGCCGCCGGTGAATTCCTCGACGATCCGGCCCTGCCGGCAGACGAGGATCCGGTCGGAAAGGTGCAGCACCTCCGGCAGATAGGAGGAGATCACCATCACCGCGACGCCCTCGTCGGCCAGCCGGTTGATGAACTGGTGGATCTCGGCGATGGCGCCGACGTCGACGCCGCGGGTCGGCTCGTCGAAGATCACCATCTTCGGCTTTTGCACCAGCGCCTTGGCGACGACCACCTTCTGCTGGTTGCCGCCGGAGAGCTCGATCACGCGGGCGTCGGCGTTGATCGCCTTGACGTTCAGCGCCTCGGTCCATTCCTTCGCGATCTCGCGCATCTCGCGGAAGGAAACGAGCCGGGAGCGGGTGCGCCCGCCCGCCATCGCGCCGAGATGGATGTTCTCGGCGATGGACATGGTTTCGAAGAAGCCCTCGGCCTTCCTGTCCTCGGTGACGTAGATGATCCCGTCCCGCACCGCGGGGCGCGGCGCGCGGTAGCGCACCGGGCGGCCTTCGAGCCGGACCTGGCCGCCGTGGAAGAAGTCCCGCTTCATGACGCCGGCGACGACCTTCGCCGCCTCGGTCCGGCCGGAGCCGATCAGGCCGAAAACGCCGGTGATCTGCCCGGCGAAAACGGAGAAGGAGGTGTTCCGCACCGCCGCGCCCATCGAGAGGTTCTGGACGCTCAGCACCGCCTTGCCGGCGGGGCGCGCGCGCCGCTCCCGATGCGCGCCGTAGAGCTCGTCCGTCAGGTCCCGCCCGACCATGGCGCGGACGATCTTTTCCCGGTCGAAGGCGGCGGTGTCGTCGGTGACGACGTGCCGGCCGTCGCGCATCACCGTGATCCGGTCGGAGAGCTGCAGCGCCTCCTCGAGCGCGTGGGAGATGAAGACGATCGAGACGCCGCGCTTCCGGAGCCGCTCCACCAGCGCGAAGAACTGGTGCTTCTCCTCCGGCGTCAGCGTCGCGGTCGGCTCGTCGAAGATGATGACGCGGGCGTTGTGATGGACCGCGCGGGCGATCTCCACCATCTGCTTCTGCCCGGCGCCGAGCGCGCCGACGAGGGCGGTCGGGTCGACGTGGAAGTTGAGCGACTGGAGGAACTGCTGGCCGGCGATGTAGGCGCCGCGGAGCCGGTGGAACGGCTTCTTGTCCATGAGATAGAGGTTCTGCGCCACGGTCAGCGAGGGGACGAGGCTCGTCTCCTGGTAGACCATCGCGACGCCGCGGGCGAGCGCGTCGGCGGGGGTGGCGAGCTCCACCGCCGCGCCGTCGAGCCAGACCTCGCCGGCGGAAGGCTGCACCACCCCGGCGAGCATCTTGGTGAGGGTGGACTTGCCGGCGCCGTTCTCGCCGAGAAGCGCGTGGACCTCTCCGGGGCGGAGATCGAAGCTGACGTCGCGCACGGCGTAGACGCCGCGATAGTCCTTCGAGCCGTTCCGAAGCTCCAGGATCGGCGTCATCGCCCGCCCTCCAGATCGACCGCCGCGACCACGCCGTCGCCTTTCGCCGCGGCGAAGGCGCGGCCCTCATGCTCCACCACCGAGGTGACGCCGTGCGTCGCGCCGTCGGCCCGGCTGTGAAGGCTGGCGACCGGGTGGAAGCCCGCGTCGAGCGAGACGCAGTGCCCGGCCGACATGGTCGGCGCCCAGGGCTTCAGCATGCCGAGCTGCTTCACGCCGCCGCCCTGCAAGGGCTCGTAGAAGCTTCGCCCGGCGCGGAGCGAGGGGGCGATCCAGTAGGCGTCCGGAGTCTCGGCCAGCATGCGTTTCCGATAGGCGGGCTCACGAAGCACGAACTCGACGAGCTGGCTCCGCGGCGCGAAGACGGCGAGCCACCATCCGCCGCCGGGCGCGGCGGAGAGGCGGCCGGGATAGCCGGGAAGATCGGCCTGGACGGCTTTCAGCGCGCCGCCCGATGCGATGTCGAGCGAGACGAGGCGGTGCCGCCAGGCCTCGGAGACGACGAGCGACGCGCCCGAAACGGCGAGCCCGGCGGGCCAGGCGAGGCTGGAGGCGAGACGGGCCGCGCCGCCGGTGGCGAGATCGAGCCGCCAGACCTCGCCCGTTGCGTTCCGCTCCATCAGATCGCGCCGCCAGGCCGAGGCCGGGTGCGCGGTGGAGCCGTTGGCGATGAACGCGGCGCCGCCCGCGAAGGCGAGCGCGGTGACGGAGGAGAGCCCCCGCGGCAGGTCGAGCGACGCCGTCTCCGCCCCGCCGCGGCGGAACAGGAGCCGGCCCGTCTCCAGCGCGACGGCGAGGGCGCCCTCCCCGGTCGGGGCGATGCAGGCGATCGGCGCGTCGTATTCGGCATCGGCGCGGAAGGCGCCGCCCTCGAAGCGGTGGAGCGTCGCGCCGGCGGCGGCGTAAAGCGCGCCCTCGGCCACGGCGAGGCAGTCGGCCCCTTCGAGCTTCAGGCGCAGCGCCGCCTCGTCGAGCCGCCGGTTGGCGCGGAGCGCGCCGTCGAGCGGCGGCACCGTCACCGCCGCCTCGCCACGGCCGACGAGGTTGTCGAAAGCGCGGGTCAGGGCGCCGATCACGGCCGCCCCCAGTAGGAAGCCGGGCCGGTCCACGAGGCGTCGAAGCCTTCGAGCTTCAGCCGGCCGATCCGGTTGTTGGAGATGCCGCCGATATAGAGGTAGCCCTTGTGCTCGCGCATCGAGGTGATCATCGGGTGGTTCTCGCCGCCGCGGTCCCAGAGCGTTTCGATGATGCGGCCGGTCTCGTCGAAGCGGACGATGCAGCCGGTGTTGATGTTGGCGAAGAGCCATTCGTCGGGCGCGATCCGCCGCGCCATCCGCTTGCGGAACCCCGGCATCCGGAGCGCGAGGTCGAGCGAGGGCGTGCGGAGGCCGACGAGGGCGAGCCAGTAGGTGCCGTCCGAGGCGCGGTTGATGTTGTCGGGGTAGCCCGGCAGGTCCGGGATCACGACCTCCACCCGCCCCTTCTTCGGGCCGTCGAAGAAATAGCGGCTGATCCGGCAGGCCCAGGTCTCGGCGAAGAAGAAGGACTGGCCGTCCCCCGCCATGCAGATGCCGTTCGGGAAGACGAGGTCGCCGAGGACGGTGCGCGTCGTCCCCGCATTCGGGTCGTAGCAGATGATCCGGCCGTTGCCGCGACTTTCGAGGCAGTCCACCGGCCATTCGTGCATTTCGTAGCGGACCGTCGCCTCGCTGAAGAAGACGCGGCCGTCCGGCGCGATGTCGAGATCGTCGGCGAGGCGGAGGCGGCTGTCGTCGATCACCGAGAGCCAGGAGCGGTTGGTCTCGTCGGTGAGCCGCTCCACCTCGCGCTGCTTGGTGACGCGGTAGAGCCCCATGCCGCCAATGCAGACGAGGAGGGAGCCGTCCTTCGCGAAGGCCATGCCGAGCGGCCGCCCGCCGACATGGGCGAAGACCTCATGGCGCCGATAATCGGGCGCGAGGAAGCGGACGATGTCGCCCGTCCGGTTGCCGGCGTAGATGTTGTCGTCGGCGTCGAGGATCACGTCCTCCGGGCCGTCGATCTCTCCAAGGCCGATCAGCTCCACGTCGCGGAGCCGGTCGTTGACCGCGTAGGGCGAGGCCCCCTCGGTCGGCGGCGCCGGCGGCAGCCGCGCATAGGTCGGCGAGACATAGACCTTGGAGAGGAGCTTGTGCCGGTTCTTCAGCCAGCGCACGTCGATGGCGACGGCGCCGAGAAGGACGAGGCCGAGCAGGAGCGAGTTCGCACCGGAGGAGACGCCGAGCCGGACGAGGCTGTTCACCATTATGAGGACGGTGATGGAGCCGATCACCGCCTTCGCCGCCGAGCCGCGCCCGCCGCCGAGGCTGTTGCCGCCGAGGACGGCCGCGGTGAGCGCGGCGATCTCCATGCCGACGCCGGTGTCGGCCCCCGCCCCGCCGAGCCGCGAGGCGAAGAGCAGGCCCGAAAGCGCCGCCATCGCGCCCGAGACGACATAGGTGGCGCAGATCACCCGCCGCACCGGGATGCCGACATTGTAGGCCGAGCGCCGCGAGCCGCCGACCGCGAGGACGTGCCAGCCCGCCCGCGAGCGGCTGAAGACGAGATGGATCAGAAGCGCGAGGACGACCGAGACGACGACGGAGAAGGGAACGCCGAGGACGTAGCCCTCGCCGAGGAAATACCAGGGGTCGGATTCGATGAAGGTTCCCGCGATCGAGACGGAATAGGCGAGGAGGAGCATGTCCACCACCGCCCGCACGATGATCAGCGTCACCAGCGTGGTGAGAAAGGCGCGAAGCCGGAGATAGCCGACGAGAAGCCCGTTCACGAGGCCGACCGCGGCCCCGGCCGCGACGGTCGCGACCGCCACGGCCCACATCGGCCAGCCGGCCACCGTGATGAGCGCCAGCGCGACGATGTTGCCGAGCGCGAAGGTGGAGCCGACGGAAAGGTCGATCCCGCCCGCCACCATGACGACCATCAGCGCGAGGACGAGGAGGCTGAACTCCCCCCATTGCCGCGCGAGGTCGCCGACGCTGGCGGCGCTGAAGAAGTCGGGGATCGCGGAGCCGAAGGCGGCGATGACGGCGAAGAGGATCAGCAGCGGCACCGCGTTGTCGATCCAGCGCTTCGCAAGGATCTCTCCGACCACGTGGTCGGGCACGAGGCGGTAGCGCCAGCGCAGATAGGTCTCGGAGACGGACATCGGCCTTCGATCTTTCGGGTAGGGTCGCCGGCGCGCCGTGGGACGCGCCGGCATTTGCTCACGAGGTCACTGACCGGGGAGCGACCAGCAGGAGCCGGGCTTCATGTTGTCCTTGGTGAGGAACTCGAGCTGGGTGAAGAGCGTGGTCTTCATCGAGCCCGGCTCCGGCTTCAGCTGGAAGAGCTGCTTGATCGCATTGGCCATGTCGCGCGCCTGGCCGGGCACGTTGTAGACGACCACTTCGCTGTAGGTGCCGTTCTCCAGCCCGTCGCAGGCGGACTGGTTCCCGCCGCCCTGGGTGAGGAGATAGACGTTCTTGCCGCTCTCCTTGATCGCCGCGGCGGTGCCGACATCCATCACGTCCCAGAAGCCGGTGATGGCGCAGAGGTCCGGGTTCTGCTGGATCACGGTGGCGGCGATGTTCTTCGCCTTCGTCGCGTCCCAGTCGGCCGCCTGGTTGGAGACGAGCTGGATCTCCGGATGCTCGGCGAGAACGTCGTTGATGCCCTTCATCTGGTAGACCGAGGCCGCCGCGGTCAGCACGCCCTGGGTGATGGCGATCTTGCCCGAGCCGCCGTTCTTCGGCGAGCAGACCTCGACCAGCCGCTCGCCGATCTGCCGGCCCATGCCGACATAGTCGGCGCCGACGAAGACGTCGGTGGAGTAGCTCGAGCGCATGTTGACCTGGACGACGTAGATACCCGCCTCCTCCGCCTTTTTCAGGAGGCGGGCATAGGACTGCACGTCCGGGTTGTGGACGACGATCACGTCGGGCTTTTCGGAGATCAGCGAGGTGATCGCCTGCGCGCCGGCGTTGGTGTTCCAGTTCGGGTCGCGCACCTCGAACGTGACGCCGAGCGGCTCCAGCGCCTCGCGGAGGCCCATCGCCCAGCCCTCGGTGAGGTCGAAGCCCATGGCGACGGGAACGTAGGCCACCGTCTTGCCCTTGAAGGCGTCGTAGTAGGCGCCGCGGGTCGGGTCGTCGATGCCCTGCGCGGCGGCGGCGCCGGCGAAGGCGGCGAGCGCGGCGCCGAGGATCGCATGCCTGATCGGTCTCATTGTTTCCTCCCGGTTATGTGAGAACGAGTTCAGATGTCCCCCTGCTGAGCGGTCTGCTCGTCGCGGGGGTTGAGAAGCGTGTCGATGACGATGGCGGCGAGCAGGATCACGCCCTTGATGACGTTCTGGACCGTGTACTGGATGTCCATGATCGTCATGCCGTTGAGGAGGACGCCGATCAGCAGCGTGCCGACCACCACGTTCCGCACCCCGCCGCGCCCGCCCGAAAGGCCGATGCCGCCGAGCACGACGACGAGGATCACGTCGTAGACCATCGTCGAATTGGCGACGCGGGTGTTCATGCTGGCGACCGAGGCCGCCGTCACCAGGCCGGCGACGAAGCCGATCAGCGACGAGATCATGTATTGCAGCACGATGATCGGGCGCACCGGCGCGCCGGTGATCCGCGCCGTCTGGAGATTGTCGCCCACCGCGCGGAGATAGCGGCCCTGCGCCGTGTAGCGGAGGAAGAGATAGGTGACGAGGCAGACGGCGGCGAAAAGATAGATCGGGGCCGGCACGCCGAAGAGGCTCCCCTGCCCCAGCGCCTCCAGCGGCCGGGCGTTGTCCGACATGTAGAGGACGTCGAGGCTGAACATGAAATAGCGGCCGAAGCCGTAGATCGCCGCGCCCATCGCCAGCGTGGCGAAGATCGCCGGAATCTCGACATAGGCGATCAGCCAGCCGTTGATCATGCCGACCGCGAGGCTGAAGCCGAGGCCGAGCGCGAGCGCCAGCCAGAGCGGATAGCCGCCGGCGGCGAGCTGAAGCGCCCAGGCGACCGAGATCGCCATCAGCGCGACGAGGGAAAGGTCGATCCCCCGGCCGATCACGACGAGCCCCATCGCCACGCCGAGGATGCCGAGGATCGAGACGCTGCGGACGAGGTTGAGAAGGTTGTTGGCCGTCAGGAAGCCAGGCAGCGTCAGCGCGAAGCCGATCGTGAGCAGCACGGCGAGCCCGAAAACGATCTGTTCCTGGCTGAGACGCCCGAAGACCCGCACCCTTTCGCCTCCCCATTCCCGCCCCGTTCGCCGGGGTCGTCGCGGGGCGGACGTTCCTGCGGGAGGCGGCCGCCGTCTTTCACCAGCGCGCAAGATTGTTTCGCAATCGCGCACCCCGTCGACATTGTCGAACCTTCGCGAAAGCGGCTAATGTCCGGCGAAACGAACGCGCGGGCGCCGGAAGGCGCGACCGACGCGACGCGGGCGGCGGCCGTCGCCCCAGGGAGGACAACGAAATGGACCTGGTCTTCTCGACCGACGCGTTGCCGCGCGCTGCGCGCTACGACGCCTGGCGCGGCGCAATCTGCGACCACTATGTCCATGTCGACGTGACGGCGACGAAGCCGGACGATTACCGCGGCTTCATCAAGGAGGCGCGCTTCGGCGAGGTGACGCTGACCGACATCCTCCTTTCGGAGCAGCGCATCCGCCGCAACCGGCGGCACATCTCCCGGCTCGACAAGGACTGCTACTATTTCCAGTTCATCCATAGCGGGCACCTGACCGTGCTCCAGCGCGGCGCGGCGCACGCTTCGAGCCCGGCGAGGGGCGCGATCTTCTGCGCGACGGAGCAGTACGAATTGCAGGCTTCGAGAGAGGTCCGGTCCTTCTATCTCGAAATCCCGCGCGCCGAGTTTGCGATGCGCTTCCCGAAGGAGCGGAGCCCCGTCTCCGCCGCGCTCGACAGCACACGCGGTCTCGGTCGGGTCGCGACCGAGCTGTGCGCTTCGATGGCCTCCGAGTCCGCGCGGCTGAACGAGGCGGCGCGAAGCCATCTCGGCGTGCAGCTGATGGACCTTCTGGCCTTCGCGCTGCTGGCGGAGGACGGCGACACGCCAGGCGCGGAGGGCTCGGTCCGGCAGGCGCGGCTCCGCTCGGTGAAGCGCTGGATCGAGGCGCGAATCGGCGAGGCCGATCTTTCCCTCGAGCGGATCGCGGCGGAGAACGGCATGTCGCTGCGCTATCTCCACCAGCTTTTCCACGACGAAGCGCAGACCGCCGCGGAATGGATCCGCGACCGCCGGCTGCAACTCTGCCATGACGAGATCGCGAAGGGCGACGGACGGCTCATCACCGAGATCGCCTTCGCACACGGCTTCAACAGCTCGGCGCATTTCAGCACGGCGTTCCGGCGGCGCTATGGCGTCGCGCCGCGAGACGTGGCGCGCGACATGGCGCGCGACGTGGCGCGGGGCGCGCCGAAGCCGGGAGGGGCTGGCCGCTAGGCCCGCCCCAGGCTCGCGGCCGGAGCCCGCGAGATCAGGCGCGCGGTTTCCAGCACCTGCGGCGCCAGCTCGGCGCGCACCCGATCGAAGCTCCATTTCGCGGTCGAGACCGCGCTCTGCACGGCGCCGACCGGCAGGCCGTACTCGTCGACGATCGGCGCGGCGACGGCGAGTTCGCCCATCATCACCTGCTGGTCGGTCGCGCTGAACCCTTCCTGCCGGGCCTGGTCGATCAGTTCGAGGAGTCGCGCCCGGTCGGTGACGGTCCGCGGCGTCAGCGCCTCGCGCGGCCGCGCGTCGAGGATCGCCTCCACCGCCGCGCGCGGCATGAGCGAGAGGATCGCCTGCCCGCCCGAGGTGCAGAAGGCGGGCTGGCGGCGCCCGATCAGCCCGCCGATCACGCTCAGCCGGTGCGACGGCATCCGCACCGTGTAGATGAAATCCGCCCCTTCGAGCCGGCCCATGTTGACCGCCTCGTGGATCCGCTCGCGCGTGTCGATCAGGATCAGCATCGCGGCGTTGATCAGAGGGTCTTTCGAGAGGAAGCCATAGGCGAGGTCCAGCACCCGGACCGAGAGGTGGTAGCGCCGCGTCGAGGCGTCCTTCTCGATATAGCCGAGTTCATGGAGCGTATGGGTCAGCCGCTGCGCCGCGCTCTTGCCGAAGCCGGTTAGCGCGGCGATCCGGGTCAGGCCGACCGGCTCCTGCTGGCTTGCGATCACCTCCATCACCCGCATCGCCTTGCGGACGGAGGAGATGAGGAGCGGGTCGCCCGCCGCCTCCGGCCGCTCTGCGCGCGGTTCCCGCGTCATCGAAATCCCCCCTGCTGCGATGCGTCAAAGGCGTTGACGGAGGCCGGAGCGTTGTGAAAGGCTCTTATCGAAGCAAGGTACAACGTATCGCAATACAATACAACACATCCGCCGAGCCACGGCGCGGCGCATCGGACCGATCGGGAGCAAGGACAGAGATGACGATTCAGCGTGACCCAACCCTCCGCGCCGCCGCTGCGATTCTGGCCGCCGGCCTCGCCGCCGGAACCGCCGCCGCCGACAAGGCGAGCGACACGCTCACCGTCGCGCTCGACATGGAAGTCGAGACGATGAACCCCTACCAGAGCACCAGCCGCATGAGCCTCATCGCCTCGAAGATGATGTTCGACACGCTGGTCTGGCGCGACCCGAAGACCGGCGAATTCGCCCCGATGCTGGCGACGGAATGGGAGTGGGTGGACGCCACCACGCTGGACATGAGGCTCCGCGAAGGGGTCACGTTCCAGAACGGCGAGCCCTTCGACGCCGAGGACGCCGCCTTCACCCTCAACTTCTTCTCGGGCCCCGAGGCGAAAACCAAGGGCCAGAGCTCGGTCGACTGGATCGAGAGCGCGGAGATCCTCGAGCCGTTCAAGATCCGCATCCACCTCAAGGCCCCCTTCCCCGCCGCGCTCGAATTCCTCGCCAGCCCGATCGCGATCTTCCCGAAGGACTATTTCGAGAAGGTCGGCTTCGAGGGCTTCGAGACCGCGCCGATCGGCTCCGGCCCCTACCAGGCGACCGAGATCGTGAAAGGCGAGACGATCACCTTCGTCGCCAACCCGAACTACTTCACCGGCGGCGCCCGGCCGGCGCCGAAGATCGGCAAGATCGTCTTCCGCACCATCCCCGACCTCAACACCCAGCTCGCCGAGCTGATGACCGGCGGCGTCGAATGGGCCTGGCGGATCGGCAAGGACGAGGCCGAGGGGCTGCGCGGCATGCCCGGCCTCACCGTCGCCGACGCCGAGACGATGCGGATCGGCTATCTCACCATGAACGCCGCCGGCACCGGCGGGGAGACGCCCTTCACCAATCTGAAGGTGCGCCAGGCGGTCTCCCACGCGATCAACCGGCAGGCCATCGTCGACAACCTCGTGCCGCCGGGCGCGCGGCTCATCCCCTCCGCCTGCTTCCCGGACCAGTTCGGCTGCGAGCAGGATGTGGCGACCTATGACTACGACCCGGAGAAGGCGAAGGCCCTCCTCGCCGAGGCCGGCTATCCGGACGGGTTCGAGTTCACTTTCGACGTCTATCGCGACCGGCCCTACGCCGAGGCGATCATCGGCGATCTCGCCAAGGTCGGGATCAAGGCGAACCTCAACTTCGCGAAATACGCCACGGTGCGCGACGCGCTCCGGTCCGGCGGCTCGCAGGTGGCGTTCCTGACCTGGGGCTCCAACTCGATCGGCGACGTCTCGGCCTCGACCTCCAATTTCTTCAAGGGCAGCGCCGACGACACCTACAAGGACGCCGAGGTGGCCGCCTGGCTGACCGAGGGCGACGCTTCGGTCGATCCGGCGGTCCGGAAGGCCGCCTATTCCAAGGCGCTGAAGAAGATCGCCGCGGAGGCCTACTGGGTGCCGCTCTGGACCTATCCCTACACCTACGCCTTCAGCGAGGAGCTCGACTTCACGCCGACCTCTGACGAGCTGCCGCACTTCGCCCTGACCGGGTGGAAGTGAGGGCGGCGGGCTGACGGGCGGGGCGCGGCGCGATGCTCGGGTTTCTCGTGAGGCGGCTGGCGCTCGCCGTGCTGGTCGCCTTCACGGTCTCGGCGGTCAGCTTCGTGCTCCTCCGGGCCTCGGGCGACGTCGCCGTCGCCATCGCCGGGGAGAGCGCGACCGAGGCCGACATCGCCGCGATCCGCCACCAGTACGGCCTCGATCGCCCGCTCGCGATCCAGTATTTCGACTGGCTCGGGAACGCCCTCTCGGGCGATCTCGGCCGGTCGATCTTCTTCAACACGCCGGTCTCCGACCTGATTTCCGAACGGCTGCCGGTGACGGTGGCGGTGGGCGCGCTGGCGCTCCTCTTCGCGGTGACGCTCTCGGTGCCGCTCGGCGTCGCCGCGGCGCTCCGGCCGAACAGCCCGATCGACCATCTGGCGATGTGGCTCGCCGTACTCGGCCAGGCGATGCCGAGCTTCTGGTTCGCGCTCCTCCTCGTTCTCGTTCTCGGGGTCTGGTGGCGGCTCCTGCCGATCTCCGGCACCGGGACCTTCGCGCATTACATCATGCCGGCCATCGCGCTCGGCTACTACGCGACGCCGGCGATCATGCGGCTGACCCGCGCCGGGATGATCGAGGTGCTGCAATCCGACTATATCCGCACCGCGCGGGCCAAGGGGCTCGGGACCGGGCGCATCCTCTTCAAGCACGCGCTCCGCAACGCGGCGATCCCGGTCGTGGCGCTCGCGGCGGTGCAGTTCGGCTTCATGCTCTCGGGCTCGATCGTGATCGAGTCGATCTTCGCCCTGCCGGGCGTCGGCCATCTCGCCTGGATTTCGCTCCAGCGGTCCGACTTCACCGTGGTGCAGGGCATCGTGCTGATGCTGGCGGTGATCTACATCTGCCTCGCCGTCGTCGCCGACCTTTTCAACGCCTGGCTCGACCCGCGGATCCGGGTGAGCTGATGAGCGCGCCCGATCTTCTCCAGCCCGTCGTCAGCCCGCGCGCCCGCGCCTGGCGCCGCGCGCTCCGCCATGGCGGGGTGCTGTTCGGCGGCGCCATCCTTCTCGCCATCGCGCTGGTCGCGGTCTTCGCGCCGCTGATCGCGCCCTACGATCCCTATGCGCAGGACCTGTCTCAGCGACTGATCGACCCGGTCTGGGGCCCGAAGGGAAGCTGGGCGCATCCGCTCGGCACCGATCAGCTCGGGCGGGACTATCTCAGCCGGATCTTCTACGGCGCGCGCATCTCGCTCCTGATCGGCCTCTCGACCATGTGCGTCTCGGGGCTGATCGGCACCGTCATGGGCGTCGCCGCCGGCTATTTCGGCGGGCGGGTGGACGATGTGGTGAACTTCGTCGTCGTCACCCGCCTCTCGATGCCGGTGATCCTGATCGCGCTCGCCGTCGTCGCCGTGGCGGGGAGTTCGCTCACCGTGGTGATGGCGGTGCTCGGCTGCCTCCTCTGGGACCGGTTCGCGGTGGTGATGCGCGCCGCGACCCGGCAGGTGCGGGACCTCGAATACGTCACCGCGGCGGAGGCGCTCGGCATGCCCGTCCGGCGGATCGTGATCTCGGAAATCCTGCCGAACGTGCTCGGCGCGCTGATCGTGGTGGCGACACTGGAGATGGCGCACGCCATCCTTCTCGAAGCCGCGCTCTCCTTCCTTGGCCTCGGCGTGCAGCCGCCGACGCCTTCGCTCGGCCTCATGGTCTCGGAAGGCCGGCAGGTGATGTTCTTCAAGCCGTGGCTGATCGCCATTCCGGGCGCCGCGCTTTTCCTTCTCGTCCTCTCGATCAACCTCCTTGGCGACGGGCTGCGGGACGTGATGGCGCCCGAGGGACGCTCATGACCGCGCCGCTCCTCGAAGTGCGGGACCTGCGGGTGGAGATCCCGCTGGAGAAGGGCGTGCTCAACGCCGTGCGCGGCGTCTCCTTCGAGGTGGCGCGGGGCGAGACGCTCTGCATCGTCGGCGAATCCGGCTGCGGCAAGTCGCTGACCTCGCTTGCCGTGATGGGCCTCCTGCCGAAGCGGGCGCGCCGGACAGCCGCCGCGCTCCGCTTCGACAGGCAGGAGATGGCCGGCCTCCCGGAGCGGAAGATGGCGCGCCTCCGCGGCGACCGGATGGCGATGATCTTCCAGGAACCGATGACCTCCCTCAACCCGGCCTACACGATCGGCGACCAGCTCGAAGAAGTCTTCCTCGCGCATCGGGGCGAAGGCCGCCGCGCCGCGCGGGCGCGGGCGGCAGACCTTCTCGAACGGGTCGGCATCACCGGGGCGGAGCGGCGGATGCGACAATATCCGCACCAGCTTTCCGGCGGGCTCCGCCAACGCGTGATGATCGCGATGGCGCTGATGTGCGGCCCGGACCTCATCATCGCCGACGAGCCGACCACCGCGCTCGACGTGACGATCCAGGCGCAAATCCTTCATCTCCTGATCGAGCTGAAGCGGGAGATCGGCCTCGCCCTCGTCCTCATCACCCATGATCTCGGCGTCGTCGCCCGCATCGCCGACCGGGTGGCGGTGATGTATGCGGGCGAGATCGTCGAGACCGGAACGGCCGCGGAGATCTTCGCCGAGCCGCACCACCCCTATACGCGGGGCCTGCTCGCCTGCGTCCCCGCGCCGGGCGTGACGAAGCCGGGCGAGCCGCTAGGCACCATTCCCGGCATCGTGCCCTCGCTGATCGGCGAGATGGCGGAATGCGGCTTCCGCGAGCGCTGCCCGCTGGCGCTGGCCGAATGCGCCCGGCCGGTTCCGCTCCACGAACTCGGGCCGCGCCGGGCCTGCCGCTGCGTCCTCGCGGCGGAGGCGGCGGCATGAGCGAGCCGCCCGTTCTCGAGCTTCGCGCCGTCAGCCGGGAGTTCCGGGTGAGCCGCGGCCTGATGCGCGGCAAGGCGACGCTCCGCGCCGTGGACGAGGTGAGCCTGCAGCTTCGCCGCGGCGAGGCGCTCGGCCTCGTCGGCGAGTCGGGCTGCGGCAAGACCACCCTTTCCCGCATCCTGCTCGGCCTCCTGCCGCCGACGAAGGGCGAGGTTCTGGTGGACGGCGCGCCGCTGTCGGCGAAGGACCGGAAGGCGCGGGCCCGGCGCATCCAGCCGGTGTTTCAGGACCCCTATTCCTCGCTGAACCCGCGCAAGATCGTCTCCGAAATCGTGGCGACGCCGCTTGACGTGCACGAGATCGGCGCGCCGGCGGACCGGGCGAAGCGGGTGCTGCAGACGCTGGACATGGTCGGCCTGCCGCGGCGCGTGGCGGAGAGCTATCCGGGCCAGATGTCCGGCGGCCAGCGGCAGCGGGTGGCGATCGCCCGGGCGCTGGCGATGCGGCCCGAAATCCTCATCTGCGACGAGCCGACCTCGGCGCTCGACGTCTCGGTGCAGAGCCAGATTCTCAACCTTCTCCTCTCGCTCCAGAAGGAGCTCGGGCTCACCTATCTCCTCATCAGCCACAACCTCGCGGTGGTGGAGCACATCGCGAACCGGGTGGCGGTGATGTATCTTGGCCGGATCGTCGAGGTTTCAGATACGGCCGCGCTCTTCCGGGACGCGCGTCACCCCTATTCCCGCGCCCTCCTCGCCTCGGTTCTGACGCCGGAGCCCGGGCTCGGCGTGCCGGACACCGGGCTCGGCGGCGCCTATCCGAACCCGATGGACCCGCCGACCGGGTGCGCCTTCCACCCGCGCTGCCCGCGCGCGATGGGCGTCTGCCGGAGCCGCCGGCCTGAGGCGGCGCCGACGCCGACCGGCCGCGTCGAGTGCCACCTCTCGCCCGAGGCGCCCTGAGCGCCGCGCCCGCCGCCACGCCCGTTTCCCCTTCGCCTGAAAGCATCGCCATGGCCCGCCGCGTCCTCTCCGCCCAGATCGCCCACGAGACCAACACCTTCTCGATCCGCCGCACGGGCATGGAGGAGTTCCGCAAGCGCGGCTTCTTCCTCGGCGCGGAGGTCGCGCGCGCGCTTCGCGGAACCAGGACCGAGATCGCCGGCCATCTCGCCGCGGCGGAGCGGTTCGGCTGGAGCCTCGTGCAGCCGGTCGCCGCCGCCGCGACGCCCTCGGGCATGGTGACGGCGGAATGCTGGGAAGAGCTTCAGGCCCTCCTCCTCGACGCGGTCGACGATCGGCTCGACGGCGTGATCCTCGCGCTCCACGGCGCCATGGTGACGGAAACGACGGAGGACGCCGAGGGAACGCTCCTCGCCCGGCTCCGCGAACGGATCGGGCCAAAGGTTCCCGTCGCCATCACGCTCGACCTCCACGCCAACGTGACGGCGGCGATGGCGGAGCACGCCGACATCCTCCTCGCCTATCGCACCTATCCGCATGTCGACCAGTTCGAGACGGCGATGCGCGCCGCGGAGCTTCTGGAGGCCGCGATGGCGGCGGAGACGCGGCCGAAGGTGATGCGGCTCCAGCCGCCGCTTCTCGTCGGCTGCAACCACGGCCGCACCCAGGGCGGCGTGATGTCGGACCTTCTCGCCCGCGCGGCGGCGCTGGAATCGGCGGCGGCGGACGTTCTCTCCATCGACATCTGCGCCGGCTTCACCCTCTCCGACATCGCCGAAGTCGGCCCGAGCGTCTGCGTCACCTACGACACGGCGCGCAACGACGCGGCGGAGACCGCGGGCGCCATGCTCGCCAACATCGCCCGCGAGATCTGGGCGCGGCGGGACGAGAACACCGTTCCCGAATACGACCTCGCCGAGACCATCGCCCGCGCCGCCGCGCCCTCGAAGGACAAGCGCCCCTTCGTCATCGGGGATTTCAGCGACAATCCGGGTTCGGGCGCCTATGGCGACGGGGTCCGGCTTCTCGAGGCGCTGATCGAGAGCGACCTGCCCTCCGTCCTCTTCGGCGTGCTGGTGGACCCGGAAGCCGCCGCCGCCTGCCATGCGGCGGGCCTCGGCGCCGAGGCGACGCTGGCGCTCGGCGCCAAGGTGGACCCGGAAAGCTATGGCCCTTCGCTCGAGGTCACGGGAACGGTCGTCGCGCTGACCGACGGGCGCTACACCTGCTCCGGCCCGATGAACGAGGGCATCCCGCTCAATCTCGGTCCCTCCGCGCTCCTCCGGATCGGCGAGGTCGACGTGGCGATCGGCAGCAACACCCTCCAGACCTACGATCTCGGCGCGATGCGCCAGCTCGGGATCGAGCTGGCCGACTATGCCGTCATCGGCGTCAAGTCCGCGCACCATTTCCGCGGCGCCTTCGCCCCGATCGCCCGCGAGGTCATTCTCTGCGACAGCGGCGCGCTGGCGACGCACGACCAGACCAGCCTCCCCTACCGCAACGTGCGCCGCCCGATCTGGCCGCTGGACGCCGGGGCGCGCCTGGCCGGCGCCTGAGCCGGCGTCGGGCTTCGCGGCCCTCCCCGGCTCTCGCGCGGGCGAGCGAAGCGCCGTGGGCGGGAGGCTCGGAGCGCGTTCCCGGCGCTCCGGGACGCGCGGCGTGGAGACCGGACGCGGATCGGGGCGGGCGAAGGGACGCTCCGCCCCGGGGCGCCGCAACGTCCGCGCAGGACGGCTTGACCGCGCGGCCGACCCGTGGCGGATGGCGCATCCGACGACGGCCGCCGCACGCGGGGCGGATCGGCCCGAACACCTCTTTCGCCCACCTGTCGCGCGATCCGAGCCGCGCCTCGCGACGCCCGATCGGTCGAGCCCCAAGCACCCTTGCGCCCCCCACCCGCCTGCGCTAAGCCGCAGGCCGCTGGAGAGATGGCCGAGTGGTCGAAGGCGCACGCCTGGAAAGTGTGTAGGCGGGGAACCGT
>CALFYQ010000288.1 GCA_937952085.1 uncultured Paracoccaceae bacterium
CGCGCGGCTGGACGGTCGCGGCCTTCGCGCTCAGCCGCCCGCCCGTGTCGGCGCTCTATCTCCGCGCCCGGCGCTGGCTCGACCGTTTCGCCGCGACGGTGATGGGCGCGCTCGGCCTCCGACTTCTCATCGACCGCTGACGACGGGTGATCCATGGCGTCTGACCGCCTCCCCCACGAAAAGGGCTTCCACATCTCCTGGGACCAGATCCACCGGGACAGCCGCGCGCTGGCCTGGCGGCTCGACAAGCACGGGCCGATGGCGGGCGGCGGCTGGAAGGCGGTGGTGGCGATCACCCGCGGCGGCATGGTGCCGGGTTGCATCGTGGCGCGGGAGCTCAATATCCGCACCGTCGACACCATCGCGGTGAAATCCTACGACCATCAGAACCAGGCTGACGCCAAGATCCTCAAGGCGCCCGACGCCGCGATGATGGGCGACGGCGAAGGCATCCTTGTGGTCGACGACCTCGTCGACAGCGGCAAGACGCTGGAGCTGGTCCGCCGCCTCTACCCCAAGGCCCATTTCGCCACGGTCTACGCCAAGCCCAAGGGCAAGCCGATGGTGGACACGTTCATCACCGAGGTGAGCCAGGACACCTGGATCTTCTTCCCCTGGGACATGGCGCTGCAATACGTCGAGCCGTATCGCGGGGCCTGAGGCGGGCGGCGCAGACAGACATGCGCGCCGGGCGTACCGGCCGGGATTTTCGGTCGACTCCGGGCGGCGCGGCGGGCAGGCTGCGCCGATGGGGGCCTCAAACAGATATTTCGGGACGGTAGACCAGCAGGCTCTCGAACGGCGCGCTGACCTTCTCTGGCGGGTCGTCGACGGAGACACGCGCTATTCCTGCCACGGTCGCGCCGTCGCGCTGATCGAGCGGGGGGCCGAGGATGTCGACCTCCAGATCGCGCTCGCGCGGCTTCAGGGCGTCGGCCCCTCCCCGCGCCTGACGCCGGAGGTCGCCAGGGCCCGCCGGGCCGCGATCGAGGCGGCGGGCCTCGTGACCGACGAATACGAGCATTGGGTCGGCGGCGCCGCCGCCGTCGAGGCGGCGCGAGGCCTTCTCGCCAGCCGGGCTCTGCCCGCGGGCCTAGCCGTTCGTGAGGTCGGCTCGGGGACGACGGACGCGGAGTTCGACGGGCTCGACGCGCTCACCCAGTCCTGCGGCGTTCTGCTCCCCGCCGCCTCGTTCCTGCGCGGCGAGACGCGCCCCGCCATCTGCGTCTACGCCGTGACGCCCGAGGGGGAGGCGGTGGGCGTGGCCGCCGCGGTCGCCGAAAACCCGCCCGGGTCGCCGGAAGCCGGCTATGCCTGGTGGGGCATGCTCTCGACGGCCGAGCGCTGGCGCGGCCGCAGCGTCGCCAAGCTCCTCGGCGCCATGGCCCTCGTCGCGATGGCGGACCGGCGCGGCATGACCTCCTTCGGAACCGGCATCCGCGCCGGGAACCTCGAATCCGCAAAGCTCTGCAAGGGGCTCGGCTTCGCCCCGTCGGGGCTCGTCGACCTGATGGCGATCGACCCCGTCACCATGTCCGGCGGACGAATGACCAAATAGACTCCCCCGCCGCCAGCCGAGCCCCCTTGTGCTGCGCTTGCGAAATACTATTTTGCGCCTCCGGCGGCGCACCGGACCGCCCGGCTCCAAGAGCTGATCATGGCCGAGCGGAAACGCTCCTTCGTCGTCGTCGGCCTTGGCGCCTTCGGCTCGACCGTCGCCTCCGACCTCGCGCGGTTCGACAATTTCGTAACCGGGGTCGATCTCAACGAGCGGCGCGTCGCCTCGATGAGCGAGACGCTCACCCAGGCCTTCATCCTCGACGCCACCGACGAGGCCGCGCTCCGCGAGGCGGGGGTCGACCAGCACGACGTCGCCCTCGTCGCCATCGGCCACAATGTCGAGGCGTCGATCCTCTGCGCGATGAACCTGCGCCTCCTCGGGGTGAAGCGGATCTGGGCGAAGGCGACCAGCCGCACCCATCACCGCATCCTCTCGCGCGTCGGCGTGGACCGGGTGATCCTGCCGGAGCAGGAGATGGGCCAGCATGTGGCGCAGGTGCTCCACAACCCGGCGGTCCGCGATTACGTGAGCCTCGGCAACGGCTTCCACGTCGTCACCATCGACGTGCCGGCGAGCCTCGACGGCCGCACCGTCGCCTCGCTGAAACTCGCCGAGAGCTTCGACCTCCGCGGCGTCGGGCTGATGCGGGGCGCCCAGTTCCACGATTGCGCCTCGGCCGGACTGACCCTGAAGGAGGACGACAAGCTCCTCGTCCTCGGCAAGCGGCCGGAACTGCGGCGCTTCGGCGAGAGCATCTGAGATGTCCGTCGCCGCCGGGGGCTTGCGCAGCGACCTGAGGCGCGCCGCCCGGCGCCGGTTCGCCCGGGTGCCGCCGCCGCTCGTCCTCGCCGGGCTTTACCTTCTCGTCGTTCTCGTCGGGGCGGGCCTCCTCAAACTACCGGCGAGCCTCAACGCGCCGATCACCTGGTCCGACGCGATCTTCACCTCGGCCTCCGCAGTCACGGTGACGGGGCTGATCGTGGTGGATACGGCCACCGTCTTCACCCCCGTCGGCCAGGCGGCCATCGCGCTCCTGATCCAGCTCGGCGGGCTCGGGCTGATGGTCTTCGCGGTGATGATCCTCGGCGCGCTCGGCTTGCCGGTCGGGCTCAGCGCCCAGACCTATCTCCGCGACGATCTCAACCAGACCTCGATCGCCGACCTGATGGCGCTGACGCGCACCATCCTCCGCGTCGTCGCGCTCTGCGAGGTGGCCGGCGCGGCCGTCCTCTTCTTCGCCTTCGCGCCGGAGCACGGCTTCGCCGCCGGGCTCGGCCACGCCGCCTTCCACTCGATCTCGGCCTTCAACAACGCCGGCTTCTCCACCTTCACGCCGGGCCTCGTGCCCTATGCGCTGGACCCGATCGTCAACATCTCGATCCCCGCGCTCTTCATCACCGGCGGCATCGGCTATGTCGTGATCGCCGACCTCTGGCGGGAGCGGCGCTGGCGGCGGCTGTCGATGCACACCAAGCTGATGCTGGTCGGCACCGCGGCGCTGATCGTCTTTTCGGTGGCGATGTTCGCCGTCCTCGAATGGTCGAACCCGAAGACGCTGGGGCAATTCCAGACATGGCCGGCGAAGATGACGGTGAGCTGGTTACAGGGCGTCACCACCCGCACCGCCGGCTTCAACACGACAGACATCGCCGGACTCGAGGATTCGACCTCGCTCATGTTCATCTCGCTGATGCTGATCGGCGGCGGCCCCGCCTCCACCGCCGGCGGCATCAAGGTGACGACATTCGCGGTGATGCTGCTCGCCACCTTCGCCTTCTTCCGCCGCCGGAAGGAGCTTCACGCCTTCGGCCGGTCGATCCCGATTTCGGAGGTGATGAAGGTTATGGCGCTGGTCTCGATCAGCCTCTTCGTCGTCTTCCTCGGCGTCTTCGCGCTGACGCTCTCGCACCGCTCAGACTTCCTCGAAATCGCCTTCGAGGTGGCGAGCGCCTTCGGCACGGTCGGCCTCTCCCACGGCGCGACGCCGGAACTCGACGGGTTCGGCCGCGCGGTGATCATCGTCATCATGTTCCTCGGCCGGGTCGGCCCGCTCACGCTCGGCTTCTTCCTCGCGACGCAGAGCGCGCCGCGGGTGCGCTACCCGGAAGGGCGCGTCTGGCTCGGCTGATCCCGTCGCATTCCGAACCGGGCCCGTCGATTCCGACCGCGCCGCCGGCCGGCATAGTCAACAGACTGCTCCCCACAAATATCTGAACCAGGGGAGCGCGTGATGAGCTCTGATCCAAACGTCGCGGGCGGCGTTCCGATCGAGACCGACTATGAAATCGGCCAGCACAACATCGATGGAAAGCTGGGCCCGTTCGGGTTCGATATCCACAACCCGGTGTTCATGATTTCCGGGCTGGCGATCATGTTCTTCGTTTTCTACACGCTGGCGCTGCCGGAGCAGGCCGACGCCGCGTTCACCTGGCTCTTCGGCGCGGTGACGAAGGGATTCGACTGGTTCTTCCTCGGCGCCGCGAACGTCTTCGTCGTCTTCTGCATCGTCCTGATCTTCACGCCGTGGGGCTCGGTCCGGCTCGGCGGCGTCGATGCGAAGCCGGACTATTCCTATTCCGGCTGGTTCGCGATGCTCTTCGCCGCCGGCATGGGCATCGGGCTGATGTTCTACGGCGTCGCGGAGCCGCTCAGCCACTTCGCCTCCTCGATGGGCGGAACCGCGGCCGAGGGCGGCGCGCGGACCGACTGGGCGCCGCTCGGCGCCGCCGCGGGGAACGAGGCCGAGGCGGTGCGCCTCGGCATGGCGGCGACGATCTTCCACTGGGCGCTGCACCCCTGGGCGATCTACGCCGTTGTGGCGCTGGCGCTCGCGCTCTTCACCTACAACAAGGGCCTGCCGCTGACGATCCGCTCCGCCTTCTACCCGATTTTCGGCGACCGGGTCTGGGGCTGGACCGGGCACATCATCGACACGCTGGCGGTTTTCGCCACGCTCTTCGGCCTCGCAACCTCGCTCGGCTTCGGCGCGACACAGGCGAATGCCGGGCTAAACACGCTCTTCGGCGTGCCGACCGGCGCGGCGACGCAGGTGGTCCTCATCTCCTGCATCACAGCGGTGGCGACGATCTCGGTGATCCGCGGCCTCGACGGCGGCGTGAAGGTGCTCTCCGAGCTCAACATGGGCCTTGCCCTGCTGCTGCTTCTCTTCGTGCTCCTCGTCGGCCCGACGCTGGACATCCTTTCCGGCTTCGTCGCCTCGCTCGGCGCCTATCTCGAATATCTGCCGGCGCTCTCGAACCCGACCGGCCGGGAGGACGTGAACTTCGTCCAGGGCTGGACCTCGTTCTACTGGGCCTGGTGGATCTCCTGGTCGCCCTTCGTCGGCATGTTCATCGCCCGGGTGAGCCGGGGGCGGACGGTGCGGGAATTCGTGATCTGCGTACTCCTGATCCCCTCGCTCGTCTGCGTGCTCTGGATGTCGGTCTTCGGCGGGGCGGCGATCCATCAGGTGATCGCCGACAACTACCAGGCCGCCGTCGATGCGCCGCTGCCGCTGAAGCTCTTCGAGATGCTGGACGCGCTGCCGCTCGCCTCGATCACCTCGATCGTCGGCATCGTTCTGGTGGTGGTCTTCTTCGTCACCTCCTCGGATTCCGGCTCGCTGGTGATCGACACCATCACGGCGGGCGGGAAGGTGGACGCGCCGCTGCCTCAGCGGGTTTTCTGGTGCATTTTCGAAGGCGCGGTGGCCATCGTGCTGCTTCTCTCGGCGGGCGGGCTCGCCTCGCTCCAGTCGATGGTGATCTCGACCGGCCTGCCCTTCGCCATCGTGCTTCTGCTGATGTGCGTGGCGATCGCCAAGGGCCTCGCGAACGAACCGCGCTGAACCCGGCTCCGGAACTGGAAAGGGCCCCGCTGCGGGGCCCTTTCCGCCATGAAGATCAGCCGCGCCGCGCCGCCTCGATCTTCGCGACGTCGATCTTGCCCATCTCCATCATCGCCTCGAAGGCCCGCTTCGCCTCGGCCCCGCCCGCCGCGAGCGCGTCGGTCAGCGCGCGCGGGGTGATCTGCCAGGAGACGCCCCAGCGGTCCTTGCACCAGCCGCAGGCGCTTTCCTTGCCGCCATTTCCGACGATGGCGTTCCAGTAGCGGTCCGTCTCCTCCTGATCGTCGGTGGCGATCTGGAACGAAAAGGCCTCGTCCTGGGTGAAATGCGGGCCGCCGTTGAGGCCGATGCAGGGGATGCCGGCGACGGTGAACTCCACCGTCAGCACGTCGCCCGCCTTGCCGGAGGGGAAGTCCGCCGGCGCGCGGTGGACGGCGCGCACCTCGCTGTCGGGGAACGTCTCGGCGTAGAACCGCGCCGCGTCCTCCGCTCCCTTGTCGTACCAGAGGCATATCGTGTTCTTGGCCGTCGGCATCGGGCGTTCCCTTTCCCTTCGCGGGCGCCGTTCACGGCGCGCTACGCGCCCGGGAAACCGCCGCTCCGCCTTTCGCGTTCCGTTCGTCAGCGCCCCTTGAAGAGGCTCCCGAGCACGCCGCGGACGAGGCTGCGGGTGATCTGGCTGCCCGCCGTTCGCGCCACCTGCTTGATCAGCGCTTCGCCGACGCTGTCCGAGCGGGAGGAGCGGCTCCGCCTCGGCTTCGGCTCCGGCGGCTGATAGCGGCGGGCGGCGCGATGCTCCTCCTGTCGCCAGCTCGGCGCCTCCTCCGCGCCGCGATAGCGCTTGCCGGAGCCCGCGCCGCCGCCCCAGGGGGAGCCCGCGCCTTCCTCAGGCAATGGCTCCTGCTCGGCCTGCCGCGCGGCCGTCTCCGCCGCCGCCTTCAGCATTTCGAAGGCGCTCTTGCGGTCGACCGGCGTGTCGTAGAGGCCCGCTACCAGGGAGCCGGCCCGCGCCGCCGCCAGCGCAGCCGGCTCCGCCGGGCCGAGCCGGGAGGACGGCGGGCGGATCAGCGTACGCTCCACGACCGAGGGCCGCC
>CALFYQ010000289.1 GCA_937952085.1 uncultured Paracoccaceae bacterium
GGCTCCGGATCGGCGCGGTCGCCTTCGGCTCGGGGCTGATGGCGGTGGGCGGGGCCTTCCTCACCCTCTCCGCCTTTTCCTCCTTCTTCTTCGAGATGGTGAACGGGCGGGGCTGGGTCTGCGTCGCGCTGGTCGTCTTCGGGGCCTGGCGGCCGGGCAAGGCGGCGCTCGGCGCGCTTCTCTTCGCCGCCTTCGACGCGCTCCAGATCCGCCTCCAGCAGACGCCGCTCGGCGCGGCGCTGCCCTATCAGGTGTTCCTGATGGCGCCCTATCTTCTCTCGATCCTTGCGCTGATCCTGATGTCCCGCCGCGCGGCGGCGCCGGCGGCGCTGATGGTCCCCTGGCGGAAAGGCGAGCGATGAGCTTCGATCTGGTGGTTAAGGGCGGCGTCCTGCCTGACGGGACGCGCGCCGACATCGGGGTAAAGGGCGGCCGGATCGCCGCCGTCGAGGTTATGCCCGAAGGCGTCGAGGCCGGGCGGGTGATCGACGCGGCGGGCGATCTCGTCTCGCCGCCCTTCGTCGATCCGCATTTCCACATGGACGCGACGCTTTCCTACGGCATCCCGCGCATCAACGCCTCCGGCACGCTCCTCGAAGCCATCGACCTCTGGGGCGACCTCAGGAAGACCGCGACGGTGGATGATCTCGTCTCCCGGGCGCTGGCCTATTGCGACTGGGCGGCGACGATGGGGGTGCTGGCGATCCGCACCCATGTCGACACCACGGCGGATGCGCTTCGCGGCGTCGAGGCGCTTCTCGCCGTGAAGGATGCGACGAAGGACTGGCTGGACCTTCAGCTTGTCGCCTTCCCGCAGGACGGGCTCTATCGCGCGCCGAACGGGCGGGCGAACCTCGTCCGCGCGCTCGACATGGGCGTCGACGTCGTCGGCGGCATCCCGCATTTCGAGCGGACGATGCAGGAAGGGGCCGAGTCGGTCGCCGATCTCTGCCGCCTCGCCGCCGAGCGGGGCCTTCCGATCGACCTCCACTGCGACGAGACGGACGACCCGATGTCCCGCCATGTCGAGACGCTGGCGCGGGAGGTGTTGCGCCACGGGCTCGGCGGCCGGGCCGTGGGCTCGCACCTCACCTCGATGCATTCGATGGACAATTACTACGTCTCGAAGCTCCTGCCGCTGATGGCGGAGGCGGGGCTCGCTGCGATCTCGAACCCCCTCATCAACATCACCCTGCAGGGCCGGCACGACACCTTCCCGAAGCGGCGCGGGCTGACGCGGGTGAAGGAGATGCAGGCGCTCGGCATCCCGGTCGGCTGGGGGCAGGACTGCGCGATGGACCCCTGGTATCCGCTCGGCGGGGCGGACATGCTCGACGTCGCGGCGATGGGCCTCCATGTCGCGCAGATGACCCACCCCGCCGAGATGGCGCGGGCCTTCACGATGGCGACGGAGACCAACGCCGCGATCGTCGGCGTGAAGGACTGGGGACTGAAACCGGGCGCCCGCGCCTCGTTCGTCGTGCTGGACGCGGGGAGCCCGGTCGAGGCGCTCCGCCTCCGCCCGCCGCGTCGCCATGTCGTCGCCAACGGCAAGGTCATCGCCGAAAGCCCGGCGGCGCGGGCGAAGCTATTTCTCCCCGGCCGGCCCGAGGCGGCTGACCGCCGGCGCCGTTGACGCGGGCCGCGGTTCGGGGTTCGCTCGGCGCGCGGGAGGCGGCGATGCACGACCACGATCACCACGACCATGACCACCACGGGCATGACCATGCCGGCGACCGGCGCTGGCACGACATGGGCGGCCTCGTCCCCGAGGGCGAGGCGGCGCGGATCGCGCGGGAGGGGCACGACTACGCCCTCTGGGAAAAGCGGGTGGACGCGCTGATGGTGCTCGCCACCTCGAAGGGCCTCTTCACCGTGGACGGGCTCCGCCGGGTGCTGGAGGACATGGCGCCCGAAACCTTCGAGACCCAGAGCTATTATGAACGCTGGATCCAGTCGGTGACGCAGAACCTGATGGAGGCGGGCGTCTTCACACCGGGCGAGCTCGGCGCGAAGATGGCCGAGGTCGAGGCGCGCGGCGAAACCTACGGGGAATGCTCGCTCGGCGGCTGAGACGGCGGGAGATCTGAGGCGCGGCGGCGTCAGGCCGCCCGCATCGCCTCCTGCGGCCCGAGCGGCAGGCGAAGCTCGACGACGAAGAGCGCGCCGCCGCCCGGCGCCTCGTCGACCGAGATCATGCCCTCCATCGCATCGACCAGAGACTTGACGACGGCGAGGCCGAGGCCGTGCCCGCCCTTCGCCCGGTCCCGCGCCATTTCGGCCTGGGCGAAGCGCTCGAAGATCCGCGCGCGCTGATCCTCGGGGACGCCGGGGCCCTGGTCCCGCACGGTGAAGCGAAGCTCCGCGACGCGCGCGGTCGCGCCGCCGGTAAGCTCGGCCGCGACCTCGCCCTCCTCGGTGAACTTGATGGCGTTGCCAATCAGGTTGACGCAGATCTGCCGGAAGGCGAGCTCATCCCCCGCCACGTTCAGCGCGCCGGGCGCGAGGCCGGTCACGGTCAGGCGCACGCCCTTCTCGGCCGCGTCGAAGGCGGCGATGGCGCCGACCTCGGAGAGCACCCGCGCCGGGTCGAAGGGCGCATCGACCAGCGCCCGTTCGCCGCCGTCGAGCCGCGCCAGTTCGAGGAGGTCGGAGACGAGCTGGACCTGGCTCTTGGCGGTGGAGAGAAGCGCGTTCAGGAGTTTTTGCGTCGGCGCGTCGCCGTGCCGGGCGAGTAGAAGCTGCGTCAGCCCGATGACGCCGCCCATCGGCGTGCGAAGCTCATGGCTGACGGTGGCGAGAAATTCGTCCTTCTCCCGCCGCGCCTGCCGCTCGGCGGCCACCGCATTTTCAAGGCGCTGCGCGACCGTGAGGAGCCGCCGGCCGACCAGCCCGGCCGCCACGGCGAGAATGAGGAAGGCGACGATCAGGAGCGGCGCCATGTTGAGGAGAATGCGCCGGCCCTCGCCGGGCGCGGTCCAGACCGCGTAGCCGAGCGGCTCTCCGCCCGGCCCGGTCACCGCGAGCGAATCCCGCCCCGCCACTGGGGCGTCCGCAAGCGTGAGGTCGTCGATCAGGAACCGCTCGCCGACGGCGCTCATCAATTCCGGCGTGATCTTCCGGCCGACGATGAGACGCGGCGGATGCGCCGCGAGGGCTTCGTCCCGCGCGCCCTCGGTGGCGGCGAAGCGGATCGCCGCGAGCGCCCAGAGCGCGCCGCCGGAGCGCGCGAAGATCGACTGGGCCTCGGTCGATTCGGAGGGCGTCGCCGCGATGGCGGCGTCGAGCGCGGCGAGCGCGGCGTCGTCCAGCAGCCCGGTCTCGGGCGCGCCGGCGCCGTCCTGCGTCCAGCCATAGGGCGGCTCGTCGTCGCCGAGGACGACGACCATGAGATCGGCGATGCCGCCTTCAAAGATGCCCGAGCCGATATTGTCGGAAATCCATTCGCGGTCTCGCGCCCGCACCGCGTCATAGGCCGCGGTCCAGAGCGCGTAATCCTCCGCGGTGCGCTGGATGTCCGCGCGCTCGTCCGCGAGGCCGCCGCGGATCATCCGCTCGGCGGCGTCTCGGCCGAGATCGTCATATGTCGCCGCCAGCCGCAACGTCGCGGCCACGGCCCCGGCGAAGAGGAGCGCGACGACGACCGCAAGCCCCGCCGCGAGGCGGCGGGACGCGCGGATTCCGCCGCCATCACTCAGCTTGAGCATCGCGGAGTTCCTTTCCCCGGCAGAGTATCTCGGAAAACACGATAACGGCGCGTTAAATCGAGGTGTAGGCGGGCAAGCACGCTATGGACAAGGAGCGCCGCGCGTCCGAACTTCGCGACTGTGAAAAAGGCGGAGCGGATGGGCGGCCTCACCTTCATCGTCAACGGCGAAACCGTCTCAGCGCCGGCGGCCGCGCCGACCGAGACCCTGCTCGATTTCCTCCGCCAGCGCCGCGGCCTCACCGGCGCGAAGGAAGGCTGCGCCGAGGGCGATTGCGGCGCCTGCACGGTGATCGTGCGGGAGCTTGCGCCGGACGGCAGCCTCCGCCGCCGCACCGCCAACGCCTGCATCCAGCTCCTGCCGATGCTGCACGGGCGCGAGGTGACGACGGTGGAGGGCCTCGGCGGCGGCCATCCGGTGCAGGCGGCGATGGCGGAGGGCCACGGCTCGCAATGCGGCTTCTGCACGCCCGGCTTCGTGATGAGCCTCGTCGCCGCCTATGACGACGGCGCGCCGGACGACCCCGAGAGCGTGGCGGACCGGATCGCCGGCAATCTCTGCCGCTGCACCGGCTACGGCCCGATCCTCGCCGCGCTGCCGGCGGCCCGCGAGATGACGCCCGCGCCGGCGGACGACGCGGAGTGCCTCGCCCGGCTGAATGCGCTCCGCGCCGGCCTGCCGATCACGCTCGACCACAGGGCGGAGGGCGCGCGCTTTCTCGCGCCGCGCGCGGCGGAAGACTTCGCGGCGGCCGTGGAGGCCGATCCCGGCGCGACGATCCTCGCGGGCGCCACCGATATCGGCCTCTGGGTGACGAAGAAGGGTTTCCGCCCGGAGACCGTGATCTGGCTCGGCGACGTCGCCGAATACGACGAGATCCACGAGAGCGACGCCGGCCTCACGTTCTTCGCCGCGGTGAGCCATGAGCGGGCGATGGCGCCGCTCGCCGCGCTCGCCCCCGATCTCGGCGAGCTCTGGCGGCGCTTCGCCTCGCCGCAGGTCCGCGCCGCCGGCACGCTCTGCGGCAACATCGCCAACGGCTCGCCGATCGGCGACGCGCCGCCGGCGCTGATCGCCCTCGGCGCGACCGTCACGCTCCGGAAAGGCGCGGCCCGGCGCACGATGCCGCTCGAGGACTTCTTCATCGAGTACGGGCGGCAGGATCGGCGCCCCGGCGAATTTGTCGAGCGCCTCTTCGTCCCCCGCCCGGCGGACCCATGGGACCTTCGCGCCTACAAGATCTCGAAGCGGTTCGACCAGGACATCTCCTCCGTCCTCGGCGCCTTCAACGTGCGGGAGGCGGGCGGCGTGGTGACGGATGCCCGGCTCGCCTTCGGCGGCATGGCGGGGACGCCGAAACGGGCGGCGGCGGCGGAGGCGGAACTCATCGGCCGGCCGCTCGACGAAAGCTCGATCGGCGACGCGGCCCGCGCGCTCCGCGAGGACTTCACGCCGATGTCGGACCATCGCGCCTCCGCCGCCTACCGGATGAAGGTGGCGCAGAACCTGCTGGCGAAGTATCTCCTTGAGCGACGCTTCGGCGACCTTCGGGTGACCGGGCGCGGCAAGACGAGAATCGCCTGAGGGAGGGCGCCATGGTCGAGGCGGCGGCGCGGGAGCGCGTGATCGTCCGTAGGGAGGGCCGCGTCCTCCATCTCATCAACAACGCGCCGGAGCAGCGGAACGCCTTCGGCATGGATTTCTACGAGGGCATGATCCCCGCCATCGAGGCGGCGGACGGGCCGGAGACCGGCGCGGTGGTGATCTCGGGCGCCGGCGGCTTCTTCTGCGCGGGCGGCGACGTGAAGCGCCTCGCGGTCGCGCACAAGCACCCCTACGAGGCGCGGCGCGAGGGGGTGGACCGGCTCCACGACCTCATCCGCGCGATCCGCAACTGCAAGCGGCCGGTGATCGCCGCCGTTGCGGGCGGCGCGGCCGGGGCCGGCGCCTCGCTCGCCGCGGCGTCGGACCTGATCGTCGCGGGGCGGGACGCCTATTTCATGCTGGCCTATGTCCGCATCGGCATCGTGCCCGACGGCGGCGCGACCTGGAGCTTCACCCGCGCCCTGCCGCGCCAGTTCGCGACCGAGATGGCGCTGACCGGCGGCCGCGTCGCGGCGCGGCGGCTGCATGAGCTCGGCATGGTCAACCGGCTGGCGGACGACCCGGTGGCGGAGGCGCTGGCCTGGGCGGCGGAGCTCGCCGAAGGGCCGGGCGAGGCGATGGCGGAGATCAAGCGTCTCGTCCGCGACGCCGAAGAGCAGATCCTCGAAGTGCAGCTCGAGGCGGAGGCGCATGGCATCGCTGCGGCCCTCGCCGGGCCGGAGGGGATCGAGGGCGCGACCGCATTCCTGGAGAAGCGGCCCGCGAAGTTCCGGTGAGCCGGCGATGACGCCGGGCAAGGCGTTCCTGACGCCGGAGGAGATCCGCCCCCTCGCAGCGCGGTCCGACCTCTGGGGCTGGCTCCTTCTCGCCCATTGCTGGGGGGTGATCGCCGCGGCGCTCGCCCTCTTCGCGCTCTGGCCGAACCCGCTGACCTTCCTCCTCGCGGTCATGCTGATCGGCTCGCGGCAGCTCGGCCTCGCGATCCTGATGCACGATGCGGCGCACTCGGCGCTCTTCCGTTCGCGGCGGCTGAACGAATGGTGCGGGGAGTGGCTCTGTGGCCGCCCGATCCTCGCAGACATGGTCGAATACCGGAGCTACCACCTCCGCCATCACCGCTTCACCCAGACGGCGGCGGACCCGGACCTCAAGCTCTCGAAGCCCTTCCCGACCACCCGCTCGTCCCTCCTCCGCAAGCTCTGGCGGGACCTTTCGGGCCAGACCGGCCTCAGGCAGCGGGCGCAGCAGGTGATGTTTGCGCTGAAGTTGGCGGGGGAGACGGAGGGCGTCTCCAGCCTGGACCTGGCGCAGAGCTTTTCCGGCCCGGTGCTCGGCCGCGCGCTGATCGCCAACGCCGTCCTCTTCGCGGCGCTGTGGGCGGCCGGGGCGTGGTGGTGGTGGTGGTTCGCCTTCTGGCTCCTGCCGCTCCTCACCTGGTTCCAGCTCGTGCTCCGCATCCGCAACATCGCCGAGCATGGCGCGGTGGCCTTCTCGGACGATCCGCTCCGCAACGTGCGGACGACGCGGGCCGGCCCGCTGGCGCGGCTGATCCTCGCGCCCTACTGGGTCAATTATCACCTTGAGCATCACCTCGTGATGCATGTCCCCTGCCGGAGCCTGCCGAAGCTCCACCGGATGATGCTGGCGAAGGGGCATGGCCCGGAGATGGAGATCGGCCGGAACTACTGGGACGTCCTGCGCATCGCCGCCTCCCGCCCGGCCTGAGCCCGGCCCTGCGGCGCGCCGGGCAACGGAACGGGCCGCCCGTTCGGACGGCCCGAGCCGTGACGGCCGGACGGCCGGATCAGAAGTGGATCACCGCGTCGAACATCGCGCGCCACTCGAAGACGTGGTTCTGGCTTTCCGAGACATTGTATTCGAACGCGCCGCCGAGGATCACGTTCTCGGCCGGGCGCCAGCGCATGCCGGCGGCCAGCGTCACGCTGTCCTTCGGGTCGGAGGAGCCGAAATCGGCCACGTCGAAGCCGGTGAGGCTGGAGCCGGGCAGCCGGTCGCCGCCGTCATAGGGCAGGAAGACGTTGGCCTCGACCAGCGGATAGACCCCCGGCCAGACCTCGTATGAGACATGCGCCGAGCCATAGGCGAAGGAGGTGCCGTCGCTGGAGAGCGCCTGCTGGATGCCGACATTGCCCTCGAACTGCCACGGGCCGGAGATCTTCATCGCCGCGCCGAAGAGATGGGCGTAGCCCGCGCCGTAGCCGGTGAGGTCGATCGCCCCGACATCGAGCGTGCCCGAGGGGATCGTGTAGCGCGCGCCGAGGGTGAGGATCTCCCCCGCCGCCGGATCGTAGACCAGCGCGTATTTCAGCCCGACCGCGAGATCGGCGAAGCCCTTCGAATCCGGCAGCGCCGCGTCGAAATCGGCGAAGGCGAAGCCGTCGGTGGTGGCGAGGAAGCCGAGCCTGTCGGTGATCGCGACGCGGACCTGCGCCGCGACGACGTTGATCTCGCCGCCGCCGGTGGGGAAATCCGACGGGATGTTCTGGTGGAAATAGATCGGCCGGATCTCGGTGGTGATGAGCGGCGTCTCGTTGAAGATCGGGTTCGTCACCGGCGGCACGTAGCGCGTGAACCCGCCTTCGCCGAGCGAGCCCTGAAGGTTGAGGCCAAGCGGGCCCGCCGCCGCCGCGATCGGGGCGAGCGAGACGGCCGCGGCCGCCATGAATGCGCGGCGCTTCGCGCCATGTCTCTGAGTGGTCAACGCCTGGTCCTCCAACTGACCCGTGGGCGCAGCCGGCGCGCCGGCTGCGTCCCCCCCTCCGGAATTTCAACTGGGAGGAAGGCGCGCGGAGGCGCCTTGATGCAGGTCAAGTCGCGGATATTGACCTTGGCGCGCCGGACGGGCGAAGGGGCTGCATGGGCGCCAATCTCGCCATCCTGATGTTCTGCGGCGGCGTCTGGGGCCTCTCCTTCACGCTGACGCGGCTCGTCATGTCCGGCGGCGGCCATCCGCTGGCGGTCACCTTCTGGCACTCGGCGGTCTCGGCCGCGACGATCTGGCTCATCCTCTCGGCGCTCGGCCGGCGGCCGCGGATCGACCGGGCATTCCTCCGCTTCGCGCCGGTCCTCGGCCTTCTCGGCGGGGCGCTGCCGGCGCTCCTCCTATTCTGGGCGGCGCAGCATCTCGGCGCGGGGGTGCTCTCCGTCTGCATGGCGACTTCGCCGCTCTTCCTGATCGCGCTCTCCTCGGCGCTCGGGATCGAGCCCTTCCGCGCGCGGCGGCTTTTCGGGCTGGTGGTCGGGCTCGCCGCGGTCTGGCTGATCGCCGATCCGGAGCGGGGCGGGGCGCCTGCAATCTGGGTCGGCGTGGCAGTGCTCGGGGCGCTTTCCTATGCGCTGGAGGACGCGTTCATCTCGCTCCGCCGGCCGCCGGGCCTCCCCGCCGCACACGCGCTGGCGGGGATGATGGCCTTCGCGGCGCTCTACGCCGCGCCGGCGCTCCTTTTCGTGGACCCGGCGCCCTTCTCGGTCTCGGCGCCCGGCCTGCCGGAACTCGCCTTTGCGGCGATGATCCCGGGCTCCCTCGCCGCCTACGGGCTTTTCGTCCACCTGATCGGCCGCGCCGGGCCGGTCTTCGCCAGCCAGGTCGCCTATGTGGTGACGATCGCCGGCGTCGTGGCGGGCGGTGCCCTCCTCGGGGAGAGCTATCCGCCCGCCTTCTGGGCCGCGGTCGGCCTCGTCGTCGTCGGCCTCGCCTTCGGCCTGCCGCGGCCGAAACTCAGAGGACCAGCTGCGTCTGGATCGTGAGGGCGACGGCGCCGCCGCCCTTCACCGCGATCTCCGTCTTCCAGACGGAAAGCCGCCGGCCGGTCTTCACCGGGGCGGAGCGGGCGAGCAGCGTCTCGCCCGCCTTGCCGGGGCCGAGGAGGTTCGTCTTCGACTCCACCGTCGTCGTCCCCTTCGCGCCCTCGGGCAGGGCCAGCATGGCGGCGAGCCCGCCGAGCGAGTCGGCGAGGGCCATGATCGCGCCGCCATGGGCGACGCCCCCCGCGGTGCAGAGATCGGCGCGCACCGCCATCTCCGCCTCCACCCCTTCGGGCCCGGCCGCGATGAGCCGGATTCCGAGGGTTTTCGCGAAGGGCATTGCGGCCTGAAGCTCCTCCGTCGTCACGCCGCCGTCCCTTCGGCGCGCCGCGCCCAGCCGGCGTTCTCCAGCCAGGCGAAGAGCGCGACGACGAAGGCCTGAACCACGATCACCACGCCGCCGATCCCGGTCGCCGGGAAGGCGAAAAGCGTGGCGAGCGAGGCCGCGACCCAGGCCGCGTTGCCCCAGACGATCAGGACGACGAGCGGCCGCGCCAGCGTCGCCGCCGCGGCCAGCATCGTCGCCGCCACCGGGAACAGCGCGATCCCGGCCCAGAGGAGAAGCGGCGCGGGCAGGCCGAGGACGGGCGCCAGCGTCTCGGGCAGGAGCGCCAGCGGCGCGCCCATCAGGAGGCCGGAAGCCGCGTCGATCCGGAGGACGGCGCGGAGGCGGGGTTCGTTCATCTCGATCATGGGGTCTCTCCCGTTGCGGATGCCGGGAAGATGAAGGCGGCCGCGCCGCGCCGCGATTACGCCGGAGGTAATGGCTTCGCCGCGCCGGCCGGCGCTAGATGCCCGCCATGAACGAGCCAAACCCTTTCGGCGCGATGCTCCGCGACTGGCGCCGGCGCCGCCGCCTCTCCCAGCTGGACCTCGCCGCCGAGGCGCCGATGTCGCAGCGCCACCTCTCCTTCCTCGAATCCGGACGGGCGAAGCCGGGGCGGGAGACGGTGGCGCGGCTCGCCGAGGCGCTGGCGCTGACGCCCCGCGCCGCCTCCGCGCTCCACCTCGCCGCCGGCTTCGCGCCGCCCGCGCCCGAGGCCGCGCTCGACGCCCCCGCGCTGGCCGGCGTCCGGGCGGCGGCGGAGGGGATGATCGAGGCCGCCATGCCCTGCCCGGCGCTGGCGGTGGACCGGCTCTGGCGCCTCGTCGCCGCCAACGACATGGCCCGGAGGCTGATGGCGTCGGCGGACCCGGCGCTGCTGAGGCTGCCCGTCGATGTGCTGGAGCTCTCGCTCCGCGCCGAGGGGCTCGGCCGGATGATCCTCAACTGGCGGGACTGGCGAACCCACATCCTCCGCCGCCTCGCGAAGGACGCCGAGGCGGCGGGCGACGAGGCCCTCCTCGCCCTTCGCGCCCGGCTCGAAACGATCCCGCCCCCGCCCGGCGCGCGGCCGCCCGGGCGGCCGGACCCCGAAGCCGTCGCCATCCCCCTCTCTCTGCAAACCCCTTTGGGCCGCCTCGACCTCCTCTCCGCCACCACGGTCTTCGGCACGGCCGCGGCGCCCGCGGCGGCCGAACTGACGATCGAGAGTTTCTGGCCTACGGGCGAGAAGGATCGGGCGACGCTTCGTCGGCTGGCGGGCGCCTAGGGCGGCGGCGGAACTCGCACGCCAATGGGCGCGTTGCCGGCGACGGAGCGGACGAAGGTTGATATTCGGCCCTAGACAGAGGCCTCCGGCCCGCTGTCCTGATCCTGCCAGTGATGGATCGGAAGGCGGTCTTGTGCTTCGAGCACCTCGTCGCCGAGCGTCTTGTAGAGCAATCCGTAGTCTTCCGCGACACGGGCTTTAAACGCCGGATTGCCTTCGACGAATCGATAGAGGCCGCGAAACGCGAGTTCCTCTTCGCCACCTGGTAGAAGTTCCGGCTGTTGAACGGAAATTTCCCGGTCGCTTCGCATGCGATGAGCACACGTTTCACCGCCGCCAAAACCCTCGCGCGAAGCGCGTCGTCCTTAATCATTTCGTGAGCAGCCCGTTTCGGCCGCGGCAAGTTGCGTGAAGTGCGGGTCGGATGCCCTGAACCCGGGCGAGCATCATCGAGCGCCTGTGATCGCCCGTCAACAGCGTGGAGCGCCAGCAAGACCGACGCGCAATTTTCTGACCCGGCGCCAAAGTCTGCGGCGCCGGGACCGCTCGACAAGCAAGGCCCGCTTCGCTTTAACGTCGGGGAACCGGCGCGGCGAAGACCGTCTAGGGAGGGATAATCATGGGCGAGATGCGGGCGCCTTCGGCGGAGATCGCCGGCAAGGCTCATGTCGATGCGAAGCGCTACGCCGAGATGTATCGGCGCTCGATCGAGGACCCGGACGGGTTCTGGGGCGAGGAGGCGAAGGCGCGGCTCGACTGGATGACGCCCTTCACCAGGGTGAAGAACACCAGCTACGCCCACCCCGACGTCTCGATCAAATGGTTCGAGGACGGCGCGCTCAACGTCTCCGCCAACTGCATCGACCGGCACCTGCCGAAGCGGGCCGACCAGACCGCGATCATCTGGGAGGCGGACGATCCGAACGTCTCGAAGAAGATCACCTACCGCGAGCTGCACGACCAGGTCTGCCGGATGGCGAACGTCTTCCTCTCGCAGGGTGTGCGGAAGGGCGACCGGGTGGTGCTCTATCTCCCGATGATCCCCGAGGCCGCCTATGCGATGCTGGCCTGCGCGCGGATCGGCGCGGTGCATTCCATCGTCTTCGCCGGCTTCTCGCCGGACTCGCTGGCGAGCAGGGTGAACGATTGCGGCGCGAAGATCGTCGTCACCGCCGACGAGGCGCCGCGCGGCGGCCGCCGGACCCCGCTCAAGGCCAACGCCGACGCGGCGATGCTGCATTGTTCCGACAAGGTGAAGCTCCTCGTCGTGAAGCATACCGGCGGGCAGACCACCTGGGTCGAGGGCCGGGACGTGGACCTCACCGCCGCGATGGCCAAGGCCTCGGCGGAGTGCCCGCCCGTGCCGGTGAACGCCGAGGACCCGCTCTTCATCCTCTACACTTCCGGCTCCACCGGGAAGCCGAAGGGCGTGGTGCATTCCTCCGGCGGCTATCTCCTCTACGCCGCGATGACCCACCAGATCACTTTCGACTACAAGGAAGGGGACATCTTCTGGTGCACCGCCGATGTCGGCTGGGTGACGGGGCACAGCTACATCGTCTACGGGCCGCTCGCGAACGGCGCGACCACGCTGATGTTCGAGGGCGTGCCGACCTATCCGGACGCCTCCCGCTTCTGGCAGGTCTGCGACAAGCACAAGGTCAACCAGTTCTACACCGCGCCCACCGCGATCCGCGCGCTGATGGGGCAGGGCGAAGAGTGGGTGGCGAAGTGCGATCTCTCCTCGCTCCGCATCCTCGGCACGGTCGGCGAGCCGATCAACCCGGAGGCCTGGGAATGGTATGACCGGGTGGTCGGCAAGCGGAACTGCCCGATCGTCGACACCTGGTGGCAGACCGAGACGGGCGGCCACCTGATCACCCCGCTGCCGGGCGCGACGCCGACCAAGCCGGGCTCGGCGACGCTGCCCTTCTTCGGCGTGAAGCCGGTCATCCTCGAGCCCAATACCGGCGAGGAGATCCACGAGACGGCCTGTGAGGGCGTCCTCTGCATCGCCGACAGCTGGCCGGGGCAGATGCGCACCGTCTATGGCGATCATGAGCGGTTCGTCGACACCTACTTCACCCAGTATAAGGGCTACTATTTCACCGGCGACGGCTGCCGGCGGGACGAGGACGGCTATTACTGGATCACCGGGCGGGTGGACGACGTGCTGAACGTCTCCGGCCACCGGATGGGCACCGCCGAGATCGAGAGCGCGCTCGTCGCCCACGCCAAGGTCGCCGAGGCGGCGGTGGTCGGCTATCCGCACAACGTGAAGGGGCAGGGCATCTACGCCTATGTCACCCTGATGAACGGGATCGAGCCCTCGGAGGAGCTTCGGAAGGAGCTGGTCCAGTGGGTGCGGCGGGAGATCGGGCCGATCGCCTCGCCCGATCTCATCCAGTGGGCGCCCGGCCTGCCGAAGACCCGCTCCGGCAAGATCATGCGGCGGATCCTCCGCAAGATCGCCGAGAACGACTACGGCGCCCTCGGCGACACCTCGACGCTGGCCGATCCGGGCGTGGTGGACGACCTCGTCGAGCACCGCATGAACAAGTGAGCCGCCGGGTCCAGTCGGCTCCCGCCGCCCGGCCTCAGCGGGGGAAGAGCGCGTTCAGCGTCGGCTGGTCCGGCAGGCCGGAGACCGGCAGGCCGTTCTTCTGCTGATAGGCGGCGAGCGCCTCCGCGGCGGATTGGCCGAAGCCGCTGCCGACCGGGCCTGCGTCGAAGCCTTCCTCCTTCAGCCGGGCCCGCATCCGTTCCGCCGTCTCGGCGTAGATGAAAAGCGCCTGGCCGTTCCGCTCGATCCGGAGCACAGGGCTTTCCTTCTCCAGCCGCTGCGGCGCCAGCGTCGCGAAAAGCTCGTTCACCGCGACGGCGAAGCGCGTCTCCGGGTTCGCCTCGCAGAACTTGGCGAGCTTCAGCACCAGAAGCTCCACCGTCTGCCAGGGCGTGATGTCGTATGTGTCCGGCGTGAAGTGGTTGAAGCCGCTGGCGTAGCCGTCGATCCAGCCGGCGAAGAGCCGAAGCTCCGGGCCGTTCTCCGCCCGCGCCGTGTTGAAGCGGGCGCAGTCGAGCCGGCCGACGCCGTCCACCGAATACTTGTTCTCGGCGTCCGCCGCCGCCGCGCCCCCGGCGGAGAGGGCGAGAAGGGCGGCGAGCGCCGCGCCGGTCGATAGCTGCCGCATCGGATCAACTCCCCGAAACAGGAGGGCCGGGCGAGACGCCCGGCTCCAGGCCGAAGCCAGGCCGGATCAGCGGCGCCGTCGCCGCAATCCGAGCCCGCCGAGCCCGCCGAAGGCTGCGAGCATCAGCCAGGCGGTCGCCGGCAGCGGCACCACCGCGTCGGTGTTCACGGTGATCGGCGTCTGGGTGATCGTCGTCGCCCCGCCCGGCACGTTCTGGAGCGCGACGCCGGTCACGAAGGCCAGCGTGTTCGCCGGGTCGAGCATCAGCGAAAGATCGACGCCGGTGATCGTGAAGGAGAAGACCGGGCCGACCACGCCGGCGAGGTCGCCGAAGATGAGCTGCTGGCCGCTGGCGAGGCTGAAGGTGAGCCCGTTGACGGTGAGGAGATAGCCGTCCGCATCCGGCACGGCGGCGAAGCTCGGCGCGGTGACGGAGAAGAAGTCAGCCCCGCCCGACACTTCGTAGGTGTAGCCGACCGCGATCTCGGGATCGATGAAGATGGTCTGCCGCTCGACGATCGCCTCGGACGGCAGCACGAAGAGATAGGCGAAGCCTTCCGTCTCGGTCGGCAACAGCGGGTTGAACTCGGATTCGCCGGCGACCGGCGGCGTCGAGTTCCCGAAGATCGTCTGCGTCGTGTAGCCGGTGGTGGAGCCCGGGGCGAGGACGAAGGCGTTCTTCAGCGCCAGCGTCACGTCATAGGGCTCGTCGATAAAGCCGTCGCCGTCGAAATCGTTCTCGATCGTGTCGGTGAGAAGGCCCGTGTTGCGGATGTTGAAGTCGAGCCCGGAGAAGGACGAGATCTGGAACGAGCCGCTGTCGGGGATCGTCCCGCCGACCGCGGTGATGCCGACGAAGGTGGTCTGGATGTCGTCGTCCGTCGCCGCGGCCTGCGCCACGATGACTTCGCCGCCGCCCTCGTCGCCGCCGCCGCCCGCGCCGAGCACCGAGTCGACCTCGAAGAGGACGCGCGAGCCGTTCTGCACGATCACGCCGCCGCCATCGATGATGGAGCCGTCGAAGGCGAGGTCGCCGTCGAGATACCGGATGAGCTGGAATGAGTTCGGAACCGCGGCGTTGTTGCTGATCGAAAGCTGCTGCTGGAGCGTCGCGCCGATCAGGTCTCCGGTGTCCACGTCGAAATTCTGGAACACCGTCTGCGTGAGCTGGAAGGTGAGGAAGTTGATCGAGAATTCCGAGACGAGGCTGGTCGGCGTGCTGGACAGCACCGTCGCCTCGACGCCCGCGCCCGAGAATTCGTCGAAAGGCAGGAAGCCCGGCCCGCTGTTGATCGCGATGTAGCTGTCGAAGATCGTGCTGGCGCCGCCGATCGAGGGCGAGAGCGGGTCGTAGACCGCATCGAAGGTGCGCCCGAACGGGTCGACATCGACCGTCAGGGAGCCGTCGCCAGATCCGATTGTGAGAACTGCGGCCCCGGCCGCCCCGGACATGAAGCCCGCCGCCGCGGCGGCAATGATAACGCAACGAAACATGATCGCTCCAGTACGCTGACCCACTCGGCCGCGGCGCACGCCGCACCCTTGGTTAATGTTCCGTCAACGCCGCCCGGAACTCAATCGGCGCGTTAGCCTGCGAAGCGCCCGGCGCCCGATTTTGTGAGAAAAGTCGCGCCGCGAACCGGCGGCGCGGCGCGTCATGTGACCCAACCGCCATCGACCGCGAGGATATGGTCGAGCGCCGCCGCCACCGCCCCGGCATCGCCGACGATCTCCCGGTGGCCGATTCCCGGCGTCGGCAGGAGCCGCGCGTTGGGCGCCTCGACGAAGCGTTCGGCGTGGCTGAACGGGACCGAGCCGTCCTCCGGCGAGTGGACGACGAGGATCGCGGTCGGCCGGTCGGTCCAGATCCGGCGCGCGTCGAATTCCTCGATCGGCCGGCCGGCGGCCTTCGCGGCGCGGCGGAGGAGGCGGGCGCGAGCCTCGGGCGTCAGGCCGAGCGCGTCGGCCAGCTCCTCGATCGCTGCCGCCATGGCGGAGGGCGCGGCGAGGGCGACGAAGGCCCGCGGCGTGACGCCCTCGGCCGCCAGCACGCTCGCCACCGCGCCGCCGAAGCTGTGGGCGATCACATGATCGGGCGCGAGGCCGCGCGCTTCGAGCAGGGCGCGGACGGCCGCGGCGCCGCTCTCCGCGTCCGTCACCGCGCCGGAGGAGCGGCCGTGGGCCGGGAGGTCCACCGCCAGCGCGTCGTATCCGGCGGCGAGGAGCGGGCCGACGAAGGCCGCCATCGCCCGGCTATCCGCGGTCCAGCCATGGAGGAGGAGCGCGAGGCCGCGCCGCTCCGCCGGCGCCACGCGGAAGAGGTATCCGGAAAGCCGCCGGCGGCCGCGCCGCGTGGCGATCCGCTCGTCGATCCGCTCCGCCGCCTGCATCAGCCGCGCCGCCTCGCGGAGGAGCCGCCGCTCCTCCCGGCTGAAGCTGCGGGTGAGGGCGGGGCGGGAATAGAGGCCGTGGAGCGCCCAGGCGGCGGCCGCCGGCGAGAGGCGCGAGAGGCCGGCGAAGAAGAGCCGCGCCCAGGCCCAGCCGGACGACGCCCTGCCCAGCGCCTCGCTCAAGGCCGTCAACGCGGGCCGGGGAAAGACCCCGCCCGCGGCCGGGATCGCCCCCGGGGCGTTCCGTTCCGCCATTGCCGCCACCCGCTCGAGGCCCCGTTGGCCGGGGCTTGCCTCACGCTTGTGGATAACCCGGCGATGTGTCGGGCCCGTCACGGCGATTCGTCAGTTCGGCGACGCGGCGCCGGAGCCCTTCCGTCAGCCGAGAAGGGCGGCGGTGAGCGCGCTGTAGGGCTCGGCGAGCCCGTCGATCACGTCGAAATGGTGCTTGCCGACCTCTTCGTGCGCCGCCGTGGCGGCGCCGAGCCCGGCCCAGACATTGGCGAGAAGCGCGTTCTGCCGCCGAAATTCCTGCCGCTCCGCCGCGCCGACCCAGCAGAGAAGCCGCGCGCCCGCCCGCGGGGCGCGGAGCGCCGGGCTTTCCGCCGCCGCCTCCGCCGCGTCGAGCCGGAGATCGGCGTTCATCGCGGTCCGGAGCAGCGGCCGGAGGTCATGGACGCCGGAGAGGGAGACGACCCGCGCCACCCGCGCCGCCACCTCTTCCGGCAGCGGCCCCTCGGCGCAGACCATCCGGGTGACGAGATGCCCGCCCGCCGAGTGCCCGGTGAGCCTGAGCGGCCCCGGAATCCGGCGCGCTGCGAAGGCGATCGCCTGCGCCGCTTCCTGCGTGATGGTCGAGATCCGCGCCGCGGGCGCCAGCGTGTAGGAAGGCATGACGACGGCCCAGCCGCGGGCGAGCGGCCCTGCCGCGAGATGCGACCAGGTGGACTTGTCGAAGGCCCGCCAGTACCCGCCATGGACGAAGACGACGAGGCCCTCGGCCGCGCCTTCCGGGTGGAAGAGGTCGAGCGTCCGGCGCGGCTCCGTGCCGTAGGCGATGTCGAGCTCCGCCCGCGCGCCGAGCCCTTCGCGGAAGGCGGCGGCCGCCGCCGCCCAGCGCGGCGGATACTCGGCCGCGCCGTCGATATGGGCCCCGTTGGCGTAGGCGTCGTCCCAGTCGGCGATGCGCGTCTCTTCCATGCTCCGGCCCTTCATTCCACCCGCGTCACCGCGTAGCCCGCCGCGCGGAGGAGCGCCACCAGCCCCTCCTCGCCCGGAAGGTGCAGCGCGCCGACCGCGATCATCGCACCGCCCTTCGTCAACTCCGCCGCCGCGCGTTCCGCCATCCGGCGGTTCCGCTCCGCGGCCACGATGCGCCAGACGTTGTCCACCATCTCGTCCGTCACCAGGTCCGGCGCCTGGAGCCGCGCCATGGCGAGGCTCAGCTCCCAGATCATCATCGGCCGTTCGGCGGCGTAAAAGCTGCGGAAGGTCTCGTACTGGTCCTCCGCGCTTACCGGCGCGGCGAGGGCGAGGCGGATCGCGTCCCGCTGATCCTTGTCCGGCCAGCCGTCGAGCGCCTCGACCTGCTCGCGCCAGGTCTCGAGCCCGATCACCGCCGCGCCGCCCGCCTCGGCCGCGCGGGCGATCCTCATGTCGAGGATCGGCGCGCCGCGGGCCGCGGCCGCCGCCGCGCAGGGCGGCGTCGAGAGCATGGCGTTGAGGAGCCAGGGCCGCATCCGCTCCGCCGCCGCGCGCGGGAGGCCGAGCGCCGCGAAGCGTTCTTCGGCGCGGGCCGCAAGGTCGGGCGTCAGCCAGCCGGCGAAGGGTTCGGGCGCGGGGAGGAGAATGAGGGAGGGGTCGGCCCGCATCGCCGCCTGCATCGCCGCCTGCTCCGCCTCGGTGATCTCCACCATCAGCACGCGCGCGCGCTTCGCCGCCGAGAGCGCGGTCGCCTCCACGCGGCCAAGCGGCTCGACCGAGTGGAAGGTGCCGAAGAGATGGGAGGGCGGAACGCCCGCCCGCTCGACCTTCCAGAGCAGGCCCCGCGCGTTCGGCGCCGCCGCTTCCGCCGCCTCCGCCGCCGCATAAACGGCCGGATTCTCCGCGGCGAAGGAGGCCGAGACATCGGTGCCCGCGCATTGCGCCCGGAGCGGGCCGGCGAGGAGAAGCGCGGCGAGGAGGACGGCGATGCGGATCATGAAGGGCTCCGGCTGAAACCGGCGGAAGGCTCGCACGCCGCGCCGCGCCGGTCGAGCCTCACGGATCGAAGGCGGCGGGCGCATTCGAGACGCCCGATTTGCGGCCGGATCGCCTGAGCGGGGTGAAGAAGGTCGAGCCCGCCCGCTTGGAGGGGCGGGCGCGGCCCGGGCTGGTCGCCCGTGCCGGAAGGGATGGCGAGGGCTCGGCCCAGACCCGATCGGGCCGCCCGCCGCGCTACTGAACGTCCTTGAAGGCGCCGGCGATCCGCTCCATCGCCTCCTCCAGCATCGGCCGCGCGCAGGCGAAGTTGAGGCGCATGAAGCCGGCGCCGCCCGGCCCGAAGCTGGCGCCGTGGTTGCAGATCACCTTCGCCTCGCGCTCGAAACGACGGATGATCTCCGCGTCGTCCATGCCGGTTCCGTTGAAGTCGAGCCAGGAGAGATAGGTCGCGTCGAGCTTCACCGAGCGCACGCCGCGGAGCCGCTCGGCGACGAACCGGTCCACATAGTCCCGGTTGCCGCGGAGGTAGACGAGGAGCGCGTCGAGCCATTCCTCCCCCTCGTCATAGGCCGCCGTCGCCATCAGGTAGCCGAAGCGGTTGCTGGTCAGCATCCCGCAGCGCTCCATCTGGCGATGGAACTGACGCCGGAGTTCCGGGTTGGAGATGATGGCGTTGCCGGTATGGCCGCCGGCGAGATTGAAGGTCTTGGAGGAGGAGGTGAAGGTGACGGTCCGCGCCGCGATCTCGGGCGAGAGGGAGGCCAGCACCGTGTGCGGCCCCTCGAAGACGAGGTCGTGATGGATCTCGTCCGACAGGATGAGGATGTCCCGCTCGACGCAGAATTCGGCGATCGCGGTCAGCTCCGCGCGGCTCCAGACCCGCCCCGCCGGGTTGTGCGGCGAGCAGAGGAGAAGCACGCGCGTCTTCGCGTCCACCGCCTTCGCCAGTCCTTCGAGGTCCATCTCGTAGCGGCCGTTCTCGTAGCGGAGGAGGTTGCCGACCAGCGTCAGCCCGTTGTTGCGGATCGCCGGCGCGAAGGGGTGATAGATCGGCTCCTGCAGGATCACCCCGTCGCCGGGCCGGCAATAGGCCTGGAGCGCGAGGTTGACGCCATTGACGATCCCGGCCGTAGTGAGGATCCAACTCTCCTCGATATCCCAGCCATGACGCCGCCGCATCCACCCCTTGATCGCCTTCAGATAGTCGGAAGGGTCGCCGAAATATCCGTGGACGCCGTGCTCGGCCGCCTCGCGGATCACCCGGTTGACGGCGGGCGGCGCGGCGAACTCCATGTCGGCCACCCACATCGGCAGCGCGCCGACGGCGTGGGAGCCGTAGCGGGAGGCGAGGGCGTCCCACTTCGCGCAATGGGTGCCGAGGCGGGGAATCTGGCGGTCGAAGTCGAAATCGGTCACGGCGTCAGCTCATCGGGGAGGTTCGGATCCCGCTGCATCGCCCGGAATCGCGGCCGGCCGCAAGCGCTACGCAATTTCGCCGCATTCAAACGGCAGTCTGCTTCCGCTTCCATGACGCAGAGCCTCGCGTCGAAACTTGTTCGGGGCCATGAATTGAGGCCGCGTGATTAGGAAATTTCTCGCTGACCGGCGCGGCGTGACGAGCGCCGACTGGGTCGTGCTCACCGCAATGGTGGTGATCGCAGGCGTCGGCGTCGCCTACTTCATGCTCGGGCCGGACGGCGGCGTGACCGGCCTGATCGACGTGTTCAATCAGGAAGTTAACCAGAGCTCCTCGAACATCACCGGGGTCGGCGGCAGCGGCGGCGACCCGGCGCCCCCCTCTGGCGCGGCGACCAATCCATCGGGCGGCGACGGGCTCGACAGCGGCTCCGGCGGCGGCGGCGCGATCACCATCCCCGATTCGCCGCGCGGATGAGCGACGGGATGGCGGAGGACCGGCTCTCGCGCGCGTTCGCCGCGATCGACGCCGCCAACGCCGCCGATCCGACTCTGGAGGAAGGCCGCCCGGCCGCGCTCCTCTACGGCGAGCGGATGAGCGCGGAGCTTGAACGGCTCCATCCGGAGGCCTCCGAACCCCTCAGGATCGCCGCGCGCGGCCAGCACGTGGAGCGCTGGCTGCTGCCGCGCGCGGACTATCCGCTCGGCCGCGAGGGCTATCTCGAATGGCGGCGGGAGCAGGGACGCCGTCACGCCGCCCGCGTCGGCGCGATCATGGCCGAGGCGGGCTACGGCGCGGCGGAGATCGAGGCGGCCGGCCGGATGCTCCGCAAGGAGGCGATCAAGCGCGAGCCGGAGGCGCAGGCGCTCGAGGACGTGATCTGCTTCGTCTTCATCCGCTTCTACCTCGCGTCCTTCGCCGCGGGGCGGGACGCCGAGGCGCTTCGCAAGATCGTCTTCAAGACGGCCCGCAAGATGTCCGCCGAGGCCCGCGCCCGCGCCGCCGCCGAATTCGCCCTGCCGGCGGAGCTCGCGCTGGCCTTCGCCGGGTGAGACCGCGGCTCGGCTTCGGCCGCGTCGCGTGGCTCGCAGCGATTTCGAGCCCATGATCGGCATGGGACGGTCGGACGGGCAGCGCCGCCCGATGGAAGGAGCATCGCCTTGCAGAGATACCTGATCTCCTTCGACGACGGCGCGATGGACCACATCTCCGAGGCGGACCTGCCGATGGTCGGCGAGGCGGCGCGCAGGGTTGTTCGCGCCGCCAGGGCCGCCGGGGTCTGGGTGTTCGGCTGCGGCGTCCACCGGCAGCAATCGGCGGTCGTCGCGACCGACGGGGCCGTAACCGCCGGGCCGGCGCGGGAGACGAAGGCCGTGATCGGCGGCTTCTCGATTGTCGACGTCGCTTCGCGCGACGAGGCGCTCGCCTGGGCGGCCCGGTTCGCGGAGGCCTGCCGGTGCCCGCAGGAGGTGCGCGAGATCATGTTCGACCCGGAATCCTGAATGCGACCTGACCCGCGACCGCCGCGCCCGGCGCCAAGGGCGGGTTCCCCGGCGCGCCGCCAAGGCGAAGCGCGACCCCGCCTTTCCTCCCCGGGCTCGCCGCCCGGCCGGGTTCGCGTTATTCTTGCGGAAAGCGAAGGATCGAGGCGATGAAGACCACCCCTTCCAGGGCCGCGCTCGCGGTGCTCGCCGCCGCGGCGGCGGCCGTCGCCGGGCAGGCGGCGGCGCAGGGCGCCGGGGCGGAGCCGAAGCCGAAGGAGCGCTGCTTCGGCATCTCCAAGGCCGGGCAGAACGATTGCGGCGCCGGGCCCGGCACGACCTGCGCCGGCAGTTCGTGGATCGACTGGCAGGGCAACGCCTGGACCCTGGTGCCGGAGGGCGACTGCCTGAAATACGGCCGGGACGAAGACCCGAAGTTCCAGCTTCCGGGCGGGCGGAAGGGTGCGCTCACCGAGCTGGACCGCGACCTGCCGTCCTGAGCCGGGGCGGCGCGTGGCCGGCCTTCCCCCCTCCGCCGGGCTCTCCTTCAAGCCGGAGCATCGCGCCGCCATCGCAGACGGCGCGCCCGAGGTCGGCTTCTTCGAGGTCCATGCGGAGAATTACATGGTCGCTGGCGGGCCGCGGCTCCGGATGCTGGAGGAGGTGCGCGCGCGCTGGCCGCTCTCCCTCCACGGGATCGGGCTCTCGATCGGGGGCGAGGGGCGGCTCGACTGCGCCCATCTCGCCCGGCTCCGCGCGCTGGTGGAGCGGTTCCGCCCGGCTAGCTTTTCCGAACATCTCGCCTGGTCGAGCCATGAGGGCGTCTGGTTCGGCGATCTCCTGCCCTTCGCCTATGACGGGGCGGCGCTCGCCCGCGTTTCCGACCATGTGGCCGAGGCGCAGGAGGCGCTCGGCCTGCGCCTCCTCCTTGAGAACCCCTCCGCCTATGTCGCGCTCGGAGGCGGGACGATGGGGGAGATCGAATTCCTCGCCGAAGTGGCGGCGCGGACGGGCTGCGGCCTCCTTCTCGATCTCAACAACGTCTTCGTCTCGGCCGCCAATCTCGGTTTCGATGCGGCGGCGTATCTCGACGCCTTCCCGGTCGATCTCGTCGGCGAGGTGCATCTCGCCGGCCATGCGTTTGAGACGGCTCCGGAGGGCGGCGCGCTCCTCCTCGACGCGCATGACCGGCAGGTGAGCGCGCCGGTCTGGGCGCTCTATGACCGCTTCCTCCGCCGCGCCGGCCCGCGCCCGACACTCGTGGAATGGGATGCTTCGCTGCCGCCGTTCGAGACCTTCCGCGACGAGGCGCGCCGCGTCGGCGCGGCGCTCCGGCGCGCGGCGGAGGCGCGCGATGCAGCCTGAGGGAGAGGCGGCGATGGCCGCCGCCCTCCTTGACCCGTCGGCCCCCGCGCCCGGCGGTCCGCGCTTCGCGGTCCATCGCAACAACGTCGTCGCCGGGCTGGCGGAGCGGCTCGGGGAGGCGTTCCCGCATGTGCGGCGGCAGGTCGGCGCGCGGTTCTTCCGCGCCATGGCCGTGGAGTTCGCCCGCGCCCGCCCGCCGCGGAGCCCGATCCCGACCGAATGGGGCGCCGAGTTTCCCGGCTGGCTTGAGGCGTTTCCGCCCGTCGCCGCCTATCCCTGGCTGCCGGATCTCGCCCGGCTCGAACGGGCGGAGCAGGAGGCGCTCCATGCGGCGGAGGCGGAGCCGCTTTCCGGCGCTGCGCTCGCCGGCCTCGCGCCGGAGGCGCTGGCCGCGCGCCGGCTCCGGCCGCACCCGGCCTTCCGCCTCGTCGTCTCCCGCTTCCCCATGGTCTCGATCCGCCGCGGCGCGGAGGCGCCGGACCTCTCCGCCGGCGAGGCCGCGCTCGTCCGCCGCGAAGGCGAGGCGGTTCTGGTCGAGCCGGTTCCGCCCGTCCGCGCCGCCTTCCTCGCCGCGCTCCTCGAAGCGCCCGTCCTCGGCGCCCTCGCCGAGGCCGCCGTCGATGGCGGCTTCGACCTTTCCGCCGAGCTTTCCCACGCTTTCGCCGCCGGCCTCGTCGCGGGGCTCGACCCGGCATGAGCCGCCTCGCCCGCCTTCATGACGCCGCCTTCGGCCGGCTCGAACGCGCGACGCAAGGCTGGCTCCCCGGCCTCGCCGCGCGGCTCGTCTTCGCCGCGGTGCTCTTTCGCTATTTCTGGCAGGCCGCGCTCACCAAGATCTGCCCTGGCCCCTTCGGCTTCCTGGACCTGACCGACGGCGCCTATGGGCAGATCGTGCCCGTCAGGATGGAGGCGGTC
>CALFYQ010000290.1 GCA_937952085.1 uncultured Paracoccaceae bacterium
AGGAGGTGCCGGCAAGCGCCGCGGCGCCGAGCGGGCATTCGTTCATCCGCACACGGGCGTCGCGGAAGCGGGACAGGTCCCGCCCGAACATCTCCACATAGGCCATCATGTGATGGCCCCAGGTGACGGGCTGCGCGCTCTGGAGATGGGTGAAGCCCGGCATCACCAGCGCCTCGCGCCCCTCCGCCTGCGCGATCAGCGCGCGGATCAGCGCCTCGAGCCCGACGACGGCGTCGTCGCAGCGCTTGCGAACGTACATGCGGAAATCGACCGCCACCTGGTCGTTCCGGCTCCGCGCGGTGTGGAGCCGGCCGGCCGGCTCGCCGATCAGCTCCTTCAGCCGCGCCTCGACGTTCATGTGGATGTCTTCGAGCGCGCGGGAGAAGGCGAACGTCCCCGCCTCGATCTCTGACAAGACCGTGAGCAGGCCCTGGTCGATGGCCTTCGCGTCCGCATCTGTGATAACGCCCGTCGCCGCGAGCATGGCGGCGTGGGCGCGGCTTCCGGCGACATCCTCGCCGGCGAGGCGCTTGTCGAATCCTATGGAGGCGTTGATCTCCTCCATCAGGACATCGGGGCCGGCGTCGAAGCGGCCGCCCCACATCTCGTTGCCGGGCGCGTTCCGGCGCAGGTTGTCGTCGGCTCGGGTCATGCGGCCCCGCGAGGGTCGAAAGGAGGAAAGATGAAGCTCGGCTTCGGTTTCGCGGCGGTTCTATACGGCGCGGCGGCCTTCGGCGCCAGCCCTGCGGCGGCGGAGATCGACGCCGGCGAGGTCGCCGCGCTGCGCGAGCTGCGCGCCGGAGACATGTCCAAGCTTATCGTTCACGACGCGCCGCGGCCTCGGCTCGAAACCCGGTTCCAGACCGGCAGGGGCGCTTCGAAATCGCTGGCGGACTGGGCGGGGAAGATCGTTGTCCTGAATTTCTGGGCCACCTGGTGTCCGCCCTGCCGCAAGGAGATGCCCTCGCTCGACCGGCTCCAGGGCGCGATGGGGAGCGACGATTTCCAGGTGATCGCGCTCTCGATGGACCGCGCCTCGACCGAGAAGATCGAGGAGTTCTTCGCCTTCGTGCCGCAGGCGGACGGCTCGACCTATCGGGTCGAGCACCTCGACGTCTATCGCGAGCCGACGCTTCGGATCGGCGCGGAAGGCGGCATCCTTGGAATGCCGATCACGCTGATCCTAGACCGCGAGGGCCGCGAAGTCGCGCGGCTCCAGGGCGAGGCGGAATGGGACGGGCCCGAGGCGCGCAAGATGCTGGAGGCGCTGATCGCGGCGATCGACGGAGACCTGCCGGGCGCCGGCGGCTGAGCGCTATTCGACGGGTTCGAGCTTTCGCTTCGCGACGCCGGCGGCGATCTCCTCCTTCGTCGGCGGCGAGACGAGGCCGGCGGAGATGATGAGTTTCGCCGCCTCCTCGAGGTTCATGTCGAGCAGGATCACCTCGCTCCGCGGCACATAGGCGAGAAAGCCTGTGGTCGGGTTCGGCGTCGTCGGCATGAAGATGGCTACATAGTCCTGATCGGCGCCGAGCTTCGTCGCCACCTCGCCCCGCGCGTCGGTCGAGACGAAGGCGACCGCCCAGGCCCCGCGCCGCGGCCATTCCACGAGGCAGGCGGAGCGGAAGGAGTTCTTGCTCTCCGAAAGCACCGTCTCGGCGATCTGCTTCAGCGCGTTGTAGACCGAGCGGATGATCGGCATCCGCGAAACCCAGCTTTCGCCGAGCCGGACGATCTGACGGCCGATGAAGTTCCGGGTGAACCAGCCCACCACCGTCGTGAAGACGAGGAAGACGATGACGCCGAAGCCCGGCACGTCGTTGCCGATATAGGTGCCGGGGTTGTAGCGCTCCGGCACCCAGGGGACGATGGTGTCGTCGATCAGGGTGATCGTCGTCCAGGCGAGCCAGATCGTCAGCGCCACGGGGCCGACGATGATCACCCCGGCGAAGAAATTCCCGCGAAGACGCTGGCCGAGGGTCCTGCGCGGCGCGCGCTCGATCAGGCGCGGTTTCCCATCCGGCTCGCCGCTCATGTCACTCCCTCTGACCCCGCTGAAATCTAGTAGCCGCGCCCACGGTCCACAACGTGATGCAGCGCTTCGCCGCGCGTGAGGCGGCCGATCTGCTCAACAACCACGCGCGCGGCGCTCGCGGCGCGCGTTTCTGCGGCGATGTGGGGCGTCACCGTCACCTGCGGATGGCCCCAGTAGGGGTGGCCCGCCGGCAGCGGTTCCGCCGCGAAGACATCGAGAGTCGCCCGCCCGACCCGGCCCGAGGCGAGCGCGGCGAGAAGCGCCTCGTCGTCGATCAGCGGCCCGCGGCCCGGGTTGACGATCGTCGCGCCCATCGGCAGGAGCGCCAGCGTCTCCGCATTCAGGATATGCCGCGTCGCCGTGGTCAGCGGCAGGATCGTCACCAGGATATCCGAGCGGGCGAGGAGCGCGCGAAGCCCCTCCGCGCCGTGGAAGGTCTCGACGCCCTCGATGGTCTTCGGCGATCGGCTCCAGCCGGCGACGTCGAAGCGGAGGCGCGAGAGCATCCGCGCCGCGTCCTCGCCAAGCTCGCCGAGGCCGAGAAGGCCCACCTTCCGGTGGCGCGAAAGCGGCGGGAAGCGCGGCTCCCACCGCCCTTCGGCGGAGAGGCGGATCCAGTGGTCGATGTCGAGATGGGCGCGGAGGACATGGCCGCAGATATAGTCGGTCATGCTCTCGGCGAGGCCGGGTTCGACCATCCGGCAGAGCACCGGCCCCTCGGGCACCGTGGCGTTGCCGAGAAACCGCTCGACCCCGGCCCAGGTGGACTGGATCAGCTTTGCGCCGCGATAGGGGGAGAGGTCCTTCGCGCCCTCGACCGGGTTGAGGATGAGCACGTCCACCTTGCCGGCCGGGATCGCGGCGGCGTCGGTATGGAATGTGAACGGCACGCCAAGCTCATCCCGCCATCGCCGCAGTTCCGGTGCCCAGGTTTCGAGTTCTTCGGGGGAGGACGAGAAAAGGGCCTCGGTCAAGCGGTCAGCTCCGTCGGTGGACATGGGCGCACTGGATGAGCCCGAAGGCGAATAGAAGCACCAGCATGGCCGATCCGCCGTAGGAGACCAAGGGGAGCGGCACGCCGACCACCGGCATCAGCCCCACCACCATCGCCACGTTCACCGCGAAGTAGAGGAAGAAGTTGAATGCCAGCGCGCCGGTGAGGATGGCGCCGAACCTGTCCCTGTTGCCGGCGATGGAGGCGAAGCAGAAGAGCAGGATCAACGCATAGAGCCCGAGCAGCGAGACAGCGCCGACGAAGCCAAGCTCCTCCGCCAGCGTGGTGAAGATGAAGTCCGTGTGCTTTTCGGGCAGGAAATTGAGTCGGCTCTGCGTCCCCTCCATGAAGCCGCGCCCGGAAAAGCCGCCGGAGCCGAGCGCGATGGTCGACTGGGTGATGTGATAGCCGGCGCCGAGCGGATCCTGGCTCGGGTCGAGGAAGGTCTCGATGCGGCGGAACTGGTAGTCCTTGATGAGCTGCCAGTCGGTCCCCTTCGACGAGAAGACAAGGAAGATGGCGCCACCCGCCGCCGCTGCGCCCGCCGCGAAGTACCAGAGCGAGACTCCGGCGAGGAACATCGCCGCCGCGCCGGCCGCGAGGAGGAGGATCGCGGTGCCGAGATCCGGCTGGATCAGCGTCAGCGCCACCGGCGCGAGGATCATCAGGATCGGCGGCGCCATCCAGAACGGGCGGGAGACCTTTTCCGCCGGCAGCCACGAATAGTAGGCGGCGAGGGCGAGGGCGAGGGCGACCTTCATCACCTCCGAGGGCTGGATCCGGAGCGGGCCGAACTCGATCCAGCGTTGCGCGCCCATGCCCGTCGTGCCCATGAACTCCACCGCCACGAGCAGGAGGAGGGAGCCGCAATAGATCGGCGCAGCCACCGCCTTCCAGTAGCGAAGGTCGATCAACGCCACCATGATCATGCCGAAATAACCGGCGGCGAAGCGGATCATCTGTGGCCGCGCCCACGGCTCGAGCGAGCCTCCGGCGACCGAGAAGAGCATCAGGAAGCCGACGGAGGCGACCGCGAAGACGAGGAGCGCCAGCGCCCAGTCCAGCCTGAGGAGCTTGCGGCCGAGGCCGAGCCGCTCGCCGGGCCGCGGCCCGCGGGAGAGCGCGAAACTCACGCCCGGCTCCGCGGCGTCTCCGCCGCGTCCTCCTCCTCGCGCCGGCGCTCCTCCTCCTCACGCTGGCGCTGGATCTCCTCCCGCTCGCCGGCGGGATAGGCGCGGAGCGGCGGCTCGCCGCCATAGAGCGCGCGCATCATCACGTCCCGCGCGATCGGGGCCGCGGCGCGGGAGCCGCCGCCGCCATGTTCCACAACGACCGCCACGGCGTAGCGCGGTTGCTGCCAGGGCGCGAAGGCGACGAAGAGCGCGTGGTCTCGCCGGTTCCAGGGGAGATCCTCATTCCGGGTCACGCCGCGGGCGCGTTCGGCGACGGTGATGCGACGGACCTGGCTTGTGCCGGTCTTGCCGGCCATCAGCATCTCCGGGTCGTCGATGCGGCTCCGATAGGCGGTGCCGCCGCGCTCCGACGAGACGGCGAACATCCCCTCCCGCACGAGGCGCAGATGCGCCGCCGAGACCCCGAGCGGTGCCGGCGGTGGAATCGGCACGGGCTGGCCGGCGATGGTGCGGATCAGCCGCGGCCGGACCGCGACGCCGTCGCCGCCAAGCCGCGCCGCCATGGTGGCGAGCTGGACCGGGCTCGCGAGGACATAGCCCTGGCCGATCCCGACATTGAGGGAATCGCCCACCTGCCAACTTTCGCCCTGGGTCGCCTGCTTCCAGGCTCGGGTCGGCGCGATGCCGTCGCGCACCGCGGTCATCGGCAGGTCGGGCGCCGGGCCTAGGCCGAAGCGCACCGCCATGTCGGAGATGCGGTCGACGCCGACGCGCCGCGCCACCTCGTAGAAGTAGACGTCGCAGGAACCCTTCAGGGCATCCCGCAGAGCCACATGGCCGTGCCCGCCGCGCTTCCAGCAATGGAAGGTCCGCTCGCCGAGCCTGTAGCCGCCATTGCAGAAGACGCCTTCGCCAGGAGCGATCACCCCCGCCTCCAGCCCGGCGAGGGCCACGATCATCTTGAAGGTGGAGCCGGGCGGATACTGTCCGGACACGGTCTTGTTCGCGAGCGGGCGATGGTCGTCCTCGAGAAGCGCGTTCCATTCGCTTTGGCTGATGCCGGTGACGAACTTGTTCGGCTCGAAGCCCGGCGCGGAGGCGAGCGCGAGGATGTCTCCCGTCTCGATCTCGATCAGAACGCAGGCGGAGCTTTCCCCTTGCATCCGCCGCATCGCATAGCGCTGGATATCGAGATCGAGCGTCAGGCCGAGATCGGCGCCGGGGGTGCCCTCGGTCCGGTCGATCTCGCGGATCACGCGGCCGACGGCGTTGACTTCGATCCGGCTCGCGCCGGCGGCGCCGCGAAGGCTCGCCTCCTTCGCCCGTTCGACGCCGTTCTTGCCGATGTGGAAGTCGGGGATCTGGAAGAGCGGGTCGTTCGCGTCGTCCCGCTCCCGGTCCGATTCCGAAAAGCGGGCGACGTAGCCGAGCACATGGGAGAGGGTCTCGCCTTCGGGATAGAGGCGGGAGAGGCCGACTTCCGGCTGGACGCCGGGAAGGGCGGGCGCGTTGGCGTTTACACGCGCGAAGCTCTCCCAGTCGAGGTTCTCGGCGACGGTGACGGGGACAAAGGCGCTTTTCGAGCGCATCTCGCGAAGGATCCGGCTTCGCTGATGCGGCGGCACGCCGATCAGCCGGTCGAGATCGTCGAGCACGGCTTCGACGTCGCCGGCTTGTTCGCGGATCATCACCACGCGGTGGTTCTGCCGGTTCACCGCGAGCGGCTTGCCGTTCCGGTCGAAAATCTCGCCGCGGGCGGGCGGGATCAGGCGGACGTTGATCCGATTCTCCTCCGCGAGGAGGAGATAGCGCTCCGCCGCGTCGATCTGGAGGCTCTTCAACCGCCAGACCAGCGCGCCGAACATCAGGCCCTGCGCCCCGAGAAGAAGCGCGGCGCGGCGGCTGATCCGGGGCGGGGCGCCGGGGCGGCCCGCATCCTTGCGGAAGCTGAAACGGCTCATCGGATCGGTCTTCCGAGGAGGCGCATCGCCTCGAGCGGGACGCCGCGGATGCGAAGGCCGAAGCGCATCACCAGCGCGACGGCGCCATAGGCGACGAGCGTGGCCAGCCCGCCGGCCGCCAGCGTCGTCAGCGGCGGCGAATTGGCGAAGGAGAGGGTGAGGATCACGAGCTGCGCGAGCGGCGCGAGGAAGGCGATGGCGGCGACGGCGAGAAGCTCGCTCCAGACCGAGCGGACGATCCGGTCGCGCCGGGATTTCAGCCATTCGATCGAGATCCAGAGCGTCAACGCGCCGAGCCCGACCGGGCCGCCGCCGGCGAGATCGCGCGCGAGGCCGAGGAGGAGCACGAGAATGGCCGGGGTGGCCGCCGGCCGCCGCAGCGCGAGGAAGGCGGCGACGCAGAAGAGAAGGTCCGGCGACGGCGTCGCCGAGGCGCGGGCGTCGAGCGGCGCGAGCGAGAGGAGGATCGCGAGCGCGCCGAGGCCGACGAGCGCGGCCATGTGGGCGAGCCGGAGCGGGCGGGGCGCGGCCTCAGCCATCGGTTCGCGCCCCCGCCGCGCCGAGTTCCGGGGTCTCCGCCGGCGGCGTCGCCGGGGCGATCAGCCCGCCCGGCGTGTCGATCCGCGTCGCGGGCCGGTAGAGCAGCACCCGGACGAATTCAAGCCGCTCGTAATCCGCCGCCACCTGCGCCCGCGCGCCATGCTCGCTCACCACCGCGACGCGGCCGACCGCGAGATCGGGCGGGAAGACGCCGCCATCGCCGGAGGTGACGATCAGGTCGCCCGGCGCGACGCCGGCCGCGGCTTCGAGGAAGGCGAGGCGCGGCGTGTCGGTGTTCTCGCCGGTCAGGATGGCGCGGCGGCCTGAGGGCAAGACCTTCACCGGCACGCGGGAGTTGAAGTCGGTCAGGAGGAGCACCCGCGCCGCCCGCGCGCCGACGCCGACGACCCGACCGACGAGGCCCTCGCCATCCACCGCCGCGGCGCCGTCGACCACGCCGTCCGCCGCGCCGATGTTGAGAAGGGCGGATTGCGCGAAGGGGCTGGCGCTGTCGGCGATCACCTCGCCGGCGACGAAGCCGATCCGCGGCGCAAGGCGGAGGTTGTTGAGCGCGCGAAGCTGCGCGTTCTCCCGCTCGAGCTGCTGCGCAGCCTCGCGCCAGATGCGGAGCCGCTCGATCTCGGCGCGGAGCAGCCGGTTCTGCTCGCGGACCTTGCCGATCCCCTCGAAATCCGCGGCGAGGGCGGAAAGCGTGGCGATCGGCTTCGCGGTGACCTCGATCGCCGGGGTCGCCCGATCCACCAGCGCCATGCGGAGCCGCTCGATTCGCGGGCTGTCGGCCCGCCAGAGCGCGAACAGGCCGACGCAGAGCAACGCGAGCGCGATCAGCGCGCCGCGCCGCAGCACCCGCCCGAATTCGGCGCCGATATCCCCGCGCTCCCGCGTCGGCATGGCCGCTCCCGCTCCGCGCCGCGAGCGCCGCGGCGCCGCGTCAGACGCTGTCTCTCAGAACATGCCTCAGCGCGGCCCGATGCTCCAGCGCCTTGCCGGTGCCGAGGGCGACGCAGTTGAGGCTGTCTTCCGCGATGGTGACGGCGAGGCCGGTCTGCTCGCGCAGCGCCCGGTCGAGATCGCAGAGGAGCGCGCCGCCCCCTGTCAGCATCACGCCGCGGTCGACGATGTCGGCGGCAAGGTCCGGCGGCGTCGTCTCGAGCGCGGTCATCACCGCCTCGACGATCTGCTGAACCGGGTCCTGCAACGCCTCGGCGATCTGCGCCTGGGTGATCTCGATTTCCTTCGGCACGCCGTTGATGAGGTCGCGGCCGCGAATCTCCATCGACTTGCCGCGCCCGTCATCGGGCATCCGGGCGATGCCGATGGCCTTCTTCACCCGCTCGGCGGTCGATTCGCCGATCAGCAGGTTCTGCTGGCGGCGGAGATAAGAGATGATGGCGTCGTCCATCTTGTCGCCGCCGACCCGCACGCTCCGCGCGTAGACGATGTCGCCGAGCGAGAGGACGGCGACCTCGGTGGTGCCGCCGCCGATATCCACCACCATCGAACCCGTCGGCTCGCCGAAGGGCATGCCGGCGCCGATGGCGGCCGCGACGGGCTCGGGGATCAGCGCCGCTTTCCGCGCGCCGGCGGAGAGCACCGATTCCATGATCGCCCGCTCTTCGACCGCCGTCGCGCCGTAGGGCACGCAGACGATCACCTGCGGCGCCGTGAAGAAGCCGCGGCGGTGCACCTTGCGGATGAAGTGCTTGATCATCGCCTCGGCGACGTCGAAATCGGCGATCACGCCGTCGCGCATCGGGCGGATCGCCTGGATCGAGCCCGGCGTGCGGCCAAGCATCTGCTTGGCGTCCTCGCCGACGGCGAGCACTTCCTTCTTCCCGTCCTTGACGTGATAGGCGACGACCGAGGGCTCCGAGAGCACGATGCCCTTGCCCTTCACATAGACCACGGTGTTCGCCGTTCCGAGGTCAATCGCCATGTCCGACGAAAACCAGCCGAACAAACCGTTGATCATACGCTCCGCCTTCCTAGCGTCGCCGCCGGCCGCCTCCGGCGCTTCGGCCGGTCTCTAGGGCGGTCGGGCGGGAGGGTAAAGGGGGCGAGAATCGCTTACGCCCCGTCGGCCACGTTCCTGCGCCGCCGCGAAGCTATTAGCAACACGGTTAACGGAGCGTGACGGCCCGTCGCCGGGCCGTCCGCCGATTTCGACTCCGCGTCACTCCGCGGCGTGGATCGTCCGGTTCGGCGCGGTCTTGCCGCGGCGGACGAGGAGCCGGTTGAGCGCGATCACATAGGCGCGCGCGGAGGCGACGATGGTGTCGGTGTCCGCCGCCGAGCCGGTGACGAGGCGGCCGTCCTCCTCGAGCCGGACCGAGACCGTCGCCTGCGCGTCGATCCCGTCCGTCACCGCCTGGACGGAATAGACCTTCAGAACCGCCTTGTGCGCGACGAGGCTGTCGATCGCCTTGTAGGCGGCGTCCACCGGCCCGTCGCCCTGCGCCGTGGCCTGCCGGTCCACGCCATCGACGGTGAGCGTCACGTCGGCCGATTTCGGGTCGACCGTGCCGGCGATCACGCGCATGAACTTCAGCTTGATCCGGTCGTTGGCGGCGGCGGTCCGCTCGTCGTCCACCAGGGCGAGGATGTCGTCGTCGTAGACGTCCTTCTTGGTGTCGGCGAGCGCCTTGAAGCGGACGAAGGCCTCCTGGAAGGCGTTGTCGCCCATGTCGATGCCGAGATCCTTCAGCTTCGCGCGGAAGGCGGCGCGGCCGGAATGCTTGCCCATGACGAGGGCGTTGGCGGAGAGGCCTACATCCTCGGGCTTCATGATCTCGAAGGTCTCGGCGTTCTTCAGCACGCCGTCCTGGTGAATGCCGCTCTCATGCGCGAAGGCGTTCTTGCCGACGATCGCCTTGTTGAACTGCACCGGGAAGCCCGAGGCGGTGGCGACCATGCGGGAAGCGCGCATGATTTTCGTGCCGTCGACATTGGTGCTCCAGGGCATGATGTCCCGCCGCACCTTGAGCGCCATCACCACCTCTTCGAGCGCGGTGTTGCCCGCCCGCTCGCCGAGGCCGTTGATCGTGCACTCGATCTGGCGCGCGCCGGCCTCGACGGCGGCGAGGGCGTTGGCCGTCGCCATGCCGAGATCGTTGTGGCAATGCGTCGCCACCACGCAGTTCTTCAACTCGGGGATCGCCTCGAAGAGGTCGGCGGTGATCTTCGCTGATTCGCGCGGGGCCGTATAGCCGACCGTGTCGGGGATGTTGATCGTCGTTGCGCCGGAGGCGACCGCCACGCGCACCGTCTCGATCAGGTAATCCCTCTCGGTGCGGGTCGCGTCCATTGGCGACCACTGCACGTTGTCGCAGAGCGAGCGGGCGTGGGAGACCGTCTCCTCGATCTTGCGGAGCACCTGCTCCTTGTCCATCGCGAGTTGGTGCTGGCGGTGGAGCGGTGAGGTGCCGATGAAGGTGTGGATGCGCGGCCGCTTCGCGTGCCGAACCGCCTCCCAGGCGCGGTCGATGTCGCCCTTCGCGGCCCGGGAGAGGCCGCAGATGACGGCGCGCTCGGTCTGCCGGGCGATCTCGCTCACCGCCTCGAAATCGCCCTCGGAGGCGATCGGGAAGCCCGCCTCGATGATGTCGACGCCCATCTCGTCGAGGAGGGCGGCGATCTCGAGCTTCTCGCGGAGCGTCATCGTCGCGCCGGGGGACTGCTCGCCGTCGCGGAGCGTGGTGTCGAAGATGAGAACGCGATCCTTTTCGGATACGGTGGGGGCGTTGGTGGTGCTGGTCATGTCGTGTCTCTGCTTCCGGGTGTCTCTCGGCGCGGTGCGGGCTCCCCCAGGCGCGCGCGCCGAACTCCCGGCGCGCCTAGGGGCGGCTAAGGAGCAGAAGAAGGCCGAGCGCGCCGAGAATCGCCCAGCGGGCGGCGGCGGTTCCGGCGATCTGTCCCATCATCGACATGATGCGGTTCATACGCGCGCCGGGCGGCGCGCGCAATAAACTTTCTCTCCGACTTGTCGGGAGCGGCGCGCGCCTTACTCGCTCGCCTGTGCGGTGGGCTGCGCCGGGGCGCCGCGCTGGCCGGCGACCCAGTCGCCGTCGAAGATCGCGCCGTTGGCGAAGGTCATCTTGCCGCGGCCGTCGCGAAGGTCGTTCTTGAACTCGCCTTCGTAGATGTTGCCGTTCGGATAGGTGGCGACGCCTGTCCCCTCCATCCGGTCGGCCACCCAGGCGCCCTCGTAGGTGAAGCCGTCCCGGGTGGTGAGCTTGCCCTGGCCATCGCGGCGGCCGGCGACGAAGGCGCCGTCATAGACGCTTCCGTCGGCGAACTTCATAACGCCGCGGCCTTCCGGCAGGTCGTCCTTCCAGGCGCCTTCGTATTCCTGGCCGTCCGGATAGATGATCTTCCCGGTTCCGGCCATGCGGCCGGCGGCGAAGTCGCCGGTGTAGACGGCGCCGTTGGCGAACTTCATCTCTCCCTTGCCGTCGAGCAGGCCCGCCTTCCAGCCGCCCTGGTAGACGCCGCCATCGGCGGTGGTCATCTTACCTTCGCCGTCCATCGCGTTGTCGACGAAGGCGCCTTCGAGCACGCGGCCGTCGGCGAGCCGGGCGACGCCCTGGCCCTCGAACCGGCCGTCGACCCATTCGCCCTCGTAGACGTCGCCGCCCGCGGTCGTCAGCTTGCCGGGGCCGGCCCGCCGCCCGGCGACGAAGTTCCCCTCGTAGACGTCGCCGTTGCCATAGGTCGCCTTGCCGACGCCCTCGCGCGCGCCGTCGACGAAGGGGCCCTCGTAGACGTCGCCGTTTGCGTAGGTCGCCGTGCCGGCGCCGCTGATTTCGCCGGCCTTCCACTCACCGACATAGACGAAGCCGTCGGCGGTCCGAAGCTCGCCCCGGCCCTCGCGCTCGCCCTTCACGAACTGCCCGCGATAGGTGGAGCCGTCGGAATAGGTGACGGCGCCGATTCCGTGCGGCGCGCCGTCGAGCCACTCGCCCTCGTAGCGGTAGCCGTTCGGGCGGCTCATCACGCCGCGGCCGTTATGCGCGCTCTTCGAGAAACTGCCCTCGTAGCGGGCGCCGTCGGCGTAGGTCGCGACGCCCTCGCCCTCGATCACGCCGCCGACCCAGTCGCCTTCATAGGTGGAGCCGTCGGTGTAGGTGATCTTGCCCTTGCCGTTCGGGGCGCCGTCGAGGAACTGGCCTTCGTAGATCGAGCCGTTTTCGTAGCGGACCTTGCCTTGGCCCTCGATCCGGCCCTCGACCCAGTCGCCGGTGTACTCGTAGCCGCCGGGCAAGGTGTAGGTGCCCTTGCCGTGCTGGCGGCCGTCCTTGAACTCGCCCTCGTAGACGCCGCCGCCGTCGTATTTCTTGACGGCGACCTGGCCGTCATCGGCGGCGCCGGCGCCCGGCAGGGTGAACAGGGCCGCCGCCATCGCGGCCGGCAGGAAGCGCCGGGCCGCCCTCGCCCTCACGATCCACATGGCTTCCCTCCCGTCCCTCGTTTGGCGCGAACGTAACGAGGTTGGCGTCCCGCTGACAACTCCGCCGAAGCGCTTGCGCGCCGGCGCGGTTTCGGGCAAGAGCGCGCCCATGAGCCGCGCGATCGCGATTTGCGGGATCTGCATCATCCGCTGACGACACGTCCGCGGCGAGGCTCCTGTTCCTGAACCCAACATGGCCCCGCCGGGGAAACCGGGTTTGGAGCCATGACGACGATACGCCTCTGGAACAGCGCCGCCCGCGGCAAGGTCGACTTCACGCCGATCGATCCCGCGAATGTCCGCATGTATGTCTGCGGCCCGACGGTCTACGACCGCGCCCATATCGGCAACGCCCGCCCCGCGGTCGTCTTCGACGTGCTCTATCGATTGCTCCGTCATGTCTACGGAGAAGACCACGTCACCTATGTCCGGAACGTTACGGACATCGACGACAAGATCAACGCGCGGGCGAAGGAGACGCTGCAGCCGGGCGAGACGCCGGTCGAGGCTATCCGGCGGATCACCGGCGAGACGACTCGCTGGTATTTCGAGGACATGAAGGCGCTCGGCTGCCTTCCCCCGACGCACCAGCCGCGGGCGACCGAATACGTCCCGCAGATGATCGCGATGATCGAGACGCTGATCGCCAACGGCAAGGCCTACGCCGCCGAGGGGCACGTCCTCTTCGAGGTGGCGAAGTATCCCGAATACGGCGCGCTTTCCGGCCGCTCGACCGACGACATGATCGCCGGCGCGCGCGTCGAGGTCGCCCCGTTCAAGCGGGACCCGATGGACTTCGTGCTCTGGAAGCCTTCCGAGCCCGACCAGCCGGGCTGGGAGAGCCCCTGGGGCCGCGGCCGGCCGGGCTGGCACATCGAATGCTCCGTCATGGCCTCGGAACTGCTTGGCGAGACTTTCGACATCCATGGCGGCGGCGCCGACCTGATGTTCCCGCACCATGAGAACGAGATCGCGCAGAGCCGCTGCGCCTGCCCGGAGGGCCAGTTCGCGAAACTCTGGATGCACAACGGCATGGTGAATGTCGACGGGCGGAAGATGTCGAAATCGCTTGGCAACTTCCTCACCGTCGCGGACATGCGTGGCCAGGCGCCCGGCGAGGTGCTGCGCCTCGCGCTCCTCTCGACGCATTATCGCGGCGTCCTGGATTGGACGCAGCAGCGGATCGACGAAGCGGCGGACGCGCTCGCCAAGTGGGGCGGGCTCGTCGAGGGGGTCGACCCCTCGCCGAGCGCGGCTTCGAGCGTGCTCGAAGCCCTCGGCGACGACCTCAACACGCCCGCCGCCTTCGCCGAGATGCACCGGATGGCGCGGGAGGGCGACGCGCCCGGCCTCGCCGCGGCGATGGCGCTGATGGGGCTGAAGGCGCCGGCGGCGCCCGAGGCGGACGGCGATCTGGTCGAGCGGCTTCTCGCGGCGCGGGCGGAGGCGCGGGCCGAGAAGGACTTCGCGGCGGCGGACGCGATACGGAAGGGGCTCGACGCGGCCGGGATCATCGTCATCGACCGGAAGGGCGAGGCTTCGGAATGGCGGCCCGGTCCGAATTTCGACCCAGCGAAGCTGGAGGCGATGCGATGACTACGGAAACTCAGTTTTGGATAACGGTTCTCGCGATAATTATCGGTCCGATCGCCGCAGTGTTGGCGACGCAGTACCTTGAGCGCCGCAGGGCTTCTTACGAGAGGCGCTTGCACGTATTTCGTGTGTTGATGCAGACCCGTCGATACTGGGTCGGCTATGAACACGTTGGTGCGCTGAACCTCGTCGAGATC